>JAABTM010000498.1 GCA_011389855.1 Desulfobacteraceae bacterium | reverse complement strand
ACTCGCCGCCACTATAAAAGATCATTATCCAATATCAAGCTGGACAGGGTGATCATGCCGACCAGTTCTCCCTTTTCGTCCACGGGCGCCCGCCGAACGTCGATGCGTTGAATCAGGCGGATGGCGTAGCGAATGTCCATGTCCGCCGGAATCGTAACGACGGGTTTGGTCATGATTTCATAGATAAAAACGGTTTCAGGATCACGCCCGGGGACCAGGACGTCCTTGATAATATCCATGACCGTAACGATGCCCCAGGCATCATCCTCATCACGCCTGGCCACCAGCAACTCGAACACCCTTGAAGCCCGCATCATGGCCGCCGCTTCCTTGACGGACGCCATTCCATCGATGCTCAACACCGCCGGGTGCATTACATCCCTGACCCGTATGATCGGTTTAGCCATAAAGCCTCCTGATTTCTTTTAGGTGAAAACGACTCCTGCCGGGTATGTTCACAAATACTTGTCCCGGACCTCCTGTTTAAACTTTTCCATCTGACTTTCCAGCCCCACCACCTGTTCCACCGACAATACGAACGCGATGCCGGTGCCCGGCTGATCGAATTTCCCGGCGGTTTTGATGGCTTGCAGGACCGGCTTTACCAGATGTTCTTCAAGGAGAAACATCACGATATCGGTCTGATCTTCCAGCGTAAGGCCGAAAAACGTCTTGGCCTCGTGCATGCCCGTGCCCCGCGCCGGTATGATGGTGGCGCCCGTCGCGCCGGCCGCCTTGGCCGCATCCACGATGGGGTCCGTTATGTGCGTTTTGACCGAAGCGTAAACAATTTTAAATTTCATCGATCCTCTCCTTTCGGACGGATTTTGATCTTCGGGTATAGATGGTTAAGGGTGCTCAACGGGCTTTTTGGCTTCGCGGCCGGCGAGCCAATGGGTGACTTGGGCGTAGCCCATGACGGTAATGATCGGAAACAGGCTTGCGAAAGCGATGAGGCCGAAGCCGTCCAGGGCCGGATCCCGCCCCGGCACCGCCTCGGACAAACCGAGCCCAAGGGCCGCCACCAGGGGGACCGTGACGGTCGACGTCGTCACGCCGCCGGAATCGTACGCCAGCGCGATCATCTTTTTGGGTGTTGTAAAGGTCTGCAAGACAACGATGATGTATCCGGCGAGAATATACACGTGGAGAGGCGTGCCGGTGACGATGCGAAACGCGCCCAGAGAGATGCCCGCGGCGACCCCAAAAGCCACGGTGATCCGAAGTCCCCATGGGCTGATGACGCCGCTGGAGACTTCGCCGGCTTTCAGCGCCACCGCCAGAAGGGAGGGTTCGGCGATGGTCGTTGAAAAACCGATCAATGCCGCAAACAGGTACACCCAGCCGTATGCCGTCCAACCGGTGCGAACGACGCCGCCCTCTCCGGCCAGGAAAACCGGATCGGAAAGCTGGAGTGCCATGAGCTTGCCCACCGGGAAAAGGGCCTTTTGAAGACCGATGAGAAAGAGGGTCAGCCCCACCACAACATACACGCCGCCGAGGATGAGCCGGCGCATATTCGGAATCGGCTGACGCAGAACAAACAACTGAAAACAGACAATCAATCCGAGGATCGGCAGAATATCCCGGAACGTTGCCAGCAGTACCGCGGTAGAGTCAAAAAGAAATGTCATGGCCGCAGTCTCCTTTCATCACTTGAAAACGATCAGCCCGTAGCCCATCACGAAAATCATGGGAAGCAGGGAGGCGAAAGCAATGAGACCGAATCCGTCCAGCAAGGGGCTGCGCCCTTTGATGATGGACGCCAGTCCCACGCCCACGGCCGCCACCAAAGGAACAGTGACCGTGGAAGTCGTCACGCCCCCCGCATCGTAGGCGATGCCGATGATCTCTTTGGGCGCGATCAGCGTCATGAGCATGACCAGCACATACCCGCCGATGATCAGATACTGGATGGGCCAGCCCCGGAGTATGCGCAACACCCCAACGAGAATGGCCACGCCTACGGAAAACGCCACCGACAGCCGCAACCCCAGGGCGTAGCTTTTCAATGAACCGTCCGCTGAAGAAATAAGATTGCCCTGGGCGGCAATGTCGGCGGCCTCGGCCGCCACGGCGATCAAAGCCGGCTCCGCTACCGTTGTGGAGAACCCGAGCAAAAAGGCGAACGTCAGCAACCAGAACAGACTCCCCTTGCGCGCCAGGGCGTGGGCCATGGTCTCGCCGATGGGGAACAACCCGATTTCCAGCCCCTCCACGAACAGCATCAGGCCGAAAACCACCAATACGCCGCCGAATAAAACATCGAAAAGATTCGGCAACGGTTGTCGAAGCACAACGATCTGGAAAAAGGCGATCACCAGAATGATCGGCAGCAGATCCTTGAACGAGACCCACAATTTTTTTGAGGCGACAAAAAATAGGATGGAAGCCCGATTCGCTTTTGGTTTGCTTTTCATAATGTCTCTCATTCCATGCGCTATGGCGCGCCAACGTCCGTCCTAAGATTCCCGACATCAGCACAGTGCCGTTTTTGTTTATACCAATGGCAAGAGCACTGTCAAACAGGTTTCCGGAAAGAACCATTGCAAAGGCTTCATTTGCTGATAAAAATTGGCGGGATATAGACAGGAACATGCGGCGGGAAAGCGACGGCGGAAACACACGATGGAAAAAACGGTGCAAAGACCCTGTTCCGGGTCCGGCCGTCGGCAGGTCCGACGGCCGGATTTTTGCAAATTAGAAACCGCCGACCAACCGCCGGAACCCCGACAGCGGGATAACGGCCGGCCCGGATTTGGCCCGCATCCGGGCCGCCGGCCCCTCGGGCGGACACG
>JAABTM010000202.1 GCA_011389855.1 Desulfobacteraceae bacterium | reverse complement strand
CGGTCAGCCGGAAAAGGAACGGTCATCCTCGGTCTCCTTTCGGATTTCATAGAGCAGCACCCAGGTTCCGGCCGCCAGGATCGCCAGATCCCGCACCAGGTACCAGGCCTGGGATCCTCCTCCGCTTTCGTCGGCGACCGAGAAGCAGCCGCGGGCCACGTCCACCCCGCGAATGAGGTTGATCGCCAGGGCCGCCGTAAACGCCGCCATCAGGCCGTTGACGACGACCACGCTCCCCAGGGTGAGACGCCCGGCGATGAGCAGCAGTCCGCAGACGGCCTCCACCCACGGCAGCAGAATCGCCGCTGGATGGACCATCCCCCGGGGCAGCAGCATGTAGTTCTGAATCGCCTCGGCAAAGGCGGCGGGGTGGCGGATTTTATCCCAACCGGCCAGGATGAAGATCACCCCCAGCCCGATGCGCAGCAGCAGGTAAACGCGGCTTTCGGCCGGCGAATCCGTCTCTAACACGGCCGTCTCCTCTCCGGGGTCGTCATCCGCTCAGCTCCTTCGATCGCCGGGCGGCCGCCGCCACCGCCCCTGCGATATGGTCTTTGACGTTGGCCGATTCCATCACCCGGAGCGCGGCCTCGGTGGTCCCGCCCGGCGAGGTCACCTTCCGCCGCAGCTCGGCCGGGTCCTCTCCCCGCTCCTCCATGAGCCGGACGGCGCCCTTGACGGTCTGGAGGGTGAGGGCCGCGGCATCCTCTGGGGAAAGTCCGGACCGGACCCCGCCCTCGGTCATGGCCTCGACGAGATAGAAAACATAGGCGGGGCCGGACCCGGAGACGCCGGTGACCGCGTCCAGGAGGGATTCGTCCAGCTCCCGCACCTCGCCCATGGCCGAGAGGATCTTTCGGGTGATCCCGATATCCGCCTCGTCGGCGTCGGCGTTGGGGCTCATCCCCGACATGCCCGCCAGCACCAGGGCCGGGGTGTTGGGCATGACCCGGATGATGGGCATCCGCTTCCGGGCCTCCGGGTCCAGTGGGCCGTGGAGCAGGTCCGCGATCTTCCGGATGGGGGTCCCGGCTGCGATGGAGATAACCAAGGTCCGGTCCGGATTGCCGTAGTCCGGCCGGCCGGCGATCTCCGACAGGACGTCTATCATCATCTGGGGTTTGACCGCCAGAACCACGATATCCGATTCCATGAAGAGGGTGAAGTTGTCCGGCGCTACGGCCACGCCCCAGGCGTCCGCAACGGCCCGGCGGCGTTCCTCCGACGGCTCGCTGACGGCGATGGCGTCGGGGGGGAAGATTTTCGCGCCGATTAGGGCGCCGATCATGGCCTCCCCCATGTTCCCCGCGCCGATAAAACCGATCCGTTTTGTCATGTATCGCTCCTTGGAGTTTGGATTCGCCCGCCCGATGCGTCAAGAATAACTTGACTTCTCATCCATATTTTCAGTATTTTCCCATACTGGAAGACGCTGTTAGACAACCATTAAGTCTTAAACGCTTAAAAATCAAGAGGCCGAGAGGTTTCACGTTTATGTTTATCTTTGGTCATTTTATCAATGCAACCGCTGTGGTGCTGGATTTCGCGCTGGTGATCTACATGTGGATCGTCATCGCCCGCGCCGTTTTGTCATGGGTGAATCCCGACCCCTACAACCCCATCGTCCGGTTCATCAACAACGTGACGGACCCCGTGATGTACTACATCCGACGCAACCTGCCGGTGGTCTATGGCGGGATCGATCTCTCCCCCATCCTGGTTCTTCTGGCCATCGTCTTTCTGAGGACATTCCTGGTCGCCACCCTGTTCAGTATGGCGCGAACTCTGATGTAACACAAGTCGAGGTAAATCCATGGCAAAAATCGACGCCTTTTTCAAACTGATGAACGACCAGGGCGGATCCGACCTCCACCTGGTGTCGGGACAGCCCCCGGCCATCCGGCTCCGGGGCGACATCGAGCGGATCAAGTACAAGACCCTGGACAACGACGGCCTCAAGGCCATACTCTACGAGATAGCGCCCGAAGACAAGATCAAGGTCTTCGAAGAAACCGGCGACGTGGACTTCGGCTACGAGATCCCCAATCTCGCCCGATACCGGGCCAACTTCTTCATGCAGCGCAACGGCTGCGCCGCCGTCTTCCGGGAGATCCCCAGCACGATTCTCACCGCGGAGCAGCTGGGCCTGCCGCCGGTGCTCAACAAGCTGGCCAGCCTCCCACGGGGTTTGGTGCTGGTCACCGGACCCACCGGCTCCGGCAAATCGACCACCCTGGCGGCCATCATCGATGTGGCCAACAAGACCCGGAACGACCACATCCTCACCGTGGAGGATCCCATCGAATTCGTCCACGAAAGCAAGGGGTGCATCGTCAACCACCGGGAGGTGGGAACCCACACCAAGACCTTCTCCGCCGCCCTTCGCGGGGCCCTCCGGGAGGATCCGGACATCATCCTGGTGGGGGAAATGCGGGACCTGGAGACCATCCACCTCGCGGTGGAGGCCGCCTCCACCGGCCATCTGGTCTTCGGCACCCTCCACACAAGCTCCGCGGCCAAGACCGTGGACCGGATCATCGAGGTCTTTCCCGCCAACCAGCAGGACCAGATCCGCTCCACCCTGTCCGACGGCCTCCGGGCGGTGGTGGCCCAGGTGCTGTTCAAGCGCATCGACAAAAAAGGACGGTGCTGCGCCCAGGAGATCATGATCGCCACCCCGGCCGTGCGCAACCTGGTCCGGGAGAACAAGACCTACCAGATCAACTCGGCCATGCAGACCGGAAAGAAATACGGCATGCAGGTGTTGGACGACGCCATCATGGGGCTCCTGGACAAGAAGATGATCAGCCCGGACGAAGCCTACATCAAGTGCAACGAAAAGGCCCGGTTCCGGCCGTTGTTGAAGAATCCGCCTACGGATTTCACGGATGCGTAGGGGTCGTAAGGAGGTTCCATGAGAAAACAGGAAATCGACTACATCCTGACCCGGATGCTGGATTCCCACGGCAGTGTCTCCGATCTGAACATCACGGCGGGCAAGCCGTTTCAGGTGGAGAGTTCGGGGCAACTGGTGGGGGTGGAACTCGACCCGCCGGTCAACGAGCTGACGCCGTTCCAGACCGAGGTCTTCGCCCTCAACCTGATCAACGGGGACCGGCGGCTCACCGAGACCCTGATCCGGGAAGGCTCCTGCGACCTCGCCTACGAACTGCCGGGCAAGTCCCGGTTCCGGGTCAACATCTTTGCCCAGCGGGGCAAATACACCGCCGTTCTCCGCCAGCTGGCCACCAAAATCCCCACGCTGGAGGACCTGGGCCTGCCCAGCGCCTTCGGCAAGATGGCCCAAGAGAAAAACGGGATCATCTTCGTCGTCGGCTCCACCGGGTCGGGCAAATCGACCTCGCTGGCGGCGGTGCTCAACGAGATCAACGAAACCCAGGCCATCCATGTGGTGACCTTGGAAGACCCCGTGGAATTTTCCCACCCCCATAAAAAGGCCACCTTCAACCAGCGGGAGATGGGCAACGACTTCGACGCCTTTTCCAGCGGGCTCCGGGCGGCTCTGCGACAGGCGCCCAAGGTGATCCTGGTGGGCGAGATGCGGGACCGGGAGACCGTGGAGATCGGTCTGAGCGCCGCCGAGACCGGCCACCTGGTGGTCTCCACTCTCCATACCGTGGACGCCGGCCAGTCCATCGACCGGATCCTCGGCATGTTCTCCATCGAGGAGGAAAAGCAGATCCGAATCCGCCTGGCCGGCACCGTCCGGTGGATCGTCTGCCAGCGGCTCCTGCCTAAGATCGGCGGGGGGCGTGTGCCCGCCTTCGACGTCCTGGGCAACAACATGCGGTCCCGGGAAGCGATCCTCAACGGCGAACAGGAGGGCAAGACATTCTATGAAATCCAAATGGCCAGCCATCCGTTCGGCATGATGACCTTCGACGACAGCTGCATCGACCTGTACGATAAAGGACTCGTCTCCGAGGAGACGGCCATGGCGTACTGCTCCCGGCGCGGCGTAGTGGGCCGGGGCATCGACCAGGTCAAGGGCAAGCGGGGCGAAGCCACCACCGACATCGAAAACCTGGAAATCGATTCAGGATACGGAAAAAAATAGGAGACCCCGGCCATGGACGTCGCATGCGACAAGTGCAGCGCCAAGATCAAGATCCCCGACAAGAAACTCGAGGGGATTCCCAAGGGGCAGACCATCGCCATCGCCTGCCCCAAATGCAAGCATAAGATCACGGTGGACCCGGCCGCCGGCGCCGCAAAACCGTCTCCCGAGAAATCGTCGAAGCCGGAAGCCGCCAAAACGGGCGCGCCGCCCCGGGGAACCGATCCACCGGCCAACGGCCCGACCTCCATGGGAACCCCCTTCGACTGGCTGGAGGAAGACGCCCTCACGGCGCTGATCTGCGAGCCCGACGAAAAGGTTCGCCATCGAATTTCATCCGTCCTCAAGTCGATGAACTACCGCATCTCGGATACCGAGACGCCCCGGGACGCCCTCAAACAGATGCGGGGTCACGAATTCAACATGGTGGCCCTCAACGAAAATTTCGGCACCCCCAATCCCGACGCCAACCATGTGCTAAAGTACCTCGACCAGCTTTTGATGGAAGTGCGCCGGAACATCTTCGTCGTCCTGTTTTCCAACCGGTTCAAGACCATGGACAACATGACGGCTTTCAACAAGAGCGTCAACATGATCATCAACCTGTCGGATATCGACAACCTGGAGAAAATCCTCCGGCGGAGCATCAAGGAAAACGACGCCTTCTTCCGGGTCTACAAGGAACTCCAGAAAAAGGTCATCGGGTAAAGCCGGCGGGAGGCGTTTTTTGGATTACACCTGCAACGATTATCGGGCGGAAATGATCCTGTTGGGCCTGCGACGGCGTCTGGCGTCTCCGGATCTCGGCGAAGCCGAGCGGGAAGCCGTCCACGCGGAAATACGAAAACTCGAAAATGAAATGGGACTCTCCACCGATGCGGATTCTTGACGTCGCCCCCGGCTGCCGGCTCATCCCCCTGGACCAGGAACTAACCGGATTCACCGATTTCATCGGGGCCTGGCTTTACAAGGGAGACGACGCCGCCTTTCTGGTGGACGTCGGTCCGGCCTCTACCGTCCCCACCCTGGCAGCGGCCATCCGGGACCTGGGCGTCGGGCGGCTGGCCGGCATCTTCCTCACCCACATCCACATCGACCATGCCGGCGGGGTAGGGGATTTGCTCCGGCATTTTCCGGACACGCCGGTGATCTGCCATCCCAAGGCCGTTTCCCACCTGGCCGAACCGACCCGGTTGTGGGAGGGGAGCCTCAAGACCCTGGGCAAAACCGCCGAGGCCTATGGCCCCATAGCGCCGGTCCCCGAAAACCTGCTGACGACGGCGGACGGCCCCTTCGAAGTCGGACCGGCCGCGCGGGTGGTCCCGTACCTCACCCCCGGCCACGCGCCCCATCACGTCAGCTACAGGTTCGGCGACGTGATGTTCGGGGGCGAAGCCGCCGGCGTCTTCATGGACCTGGGCGACGGCGCCGTCTATCTCCGCCCCGCCACCCCGCCCCGATTTTTCCTCGAAACCAGCCTGGAAAGCCTGGAAACCCTGCTGGCGGCCCCCCACGAAATCTACTGCTACGGCCATTACGGCGCCACCCGGCGGACCCCGGAACTCCTGGAAGCCCATCGGGAACAGCTTCACCAATGGGCGGACCTGATCCGGAAAGAGATGGACAAGGGCGACGACGCCGACCTCGTGGACCGGTGCATCGAAACCCTGCTGGAAAACGACTCGCTCATGGCCTCCTGGCGCCGCCTCTCCCCGGATGTATGGGAGCGGGAGCGGGGGTTTTTGAAAAATTCAGTGGCGGGATTTTTAGGGTATCTGAAAAAATAATAAGAGCGAGAGCGCCGCATGGGGCCAAAAGACGCGGTTTTCGGATAGGCTCTAAACAAATCAAAAAGGGGGCTTCAACAATGTTATCGGTCAGAGGCATCTATCAAAACGGAAAGGTCTCTCTGTTGGAACCTGTTCCATATAAGAAAAAAATGGATGTGATTGTCACTCTCTTGGATGAATTCGATAAAATCGAATTAAAAAAACTAGACAGCGACATCAAAACGCCAAGGCCCATAGGACTCGCCAAAAACATATTCCACGTTCCAGAAAGCTTTTTTGACGAATTGCCGGATGATCTGCTTGATGCTTTTGAAGGAAAAGCAAAATGAGTTTTTTGTTGGATACTTGCACTTTTCTGTGGATAATATCAGATGCGTCGGAATTGACAGATAAGGTCAAAAAGCTTTTTCGCGACACTGAAAATGAGATATATCTAAGCGCTGTTTCGGCATGGGAAATTATGGTCAAACATTCATTGGGCAAATTGCCCTTGCCAACTGAACCCATCGAATTTATTACGGAACAGCGAAAGCGGCATGAAATACATACGCTTTCTCTTGATGAAGCATCTGTGTTTCATCTCTCGGAATTGCCGAATGCCCATCGTGACCCGTTTGATCGAATGTTGGTGTGCCAGGCAATTGAAAACGATTTAAGAATTCTTACCCCGGACCCGATGATAAAGCAATATCCTGTCAAGGTTGCGTGGTAATCTTTTCATAAATCAACCGCAGCCCCTCCAGCGTCAAATCCCCCTCCACCGACTCGATCACCTCGCACACCCGGCCCATGAGCGGGGCCAGGCCGCCGGTGGCGATCACCTTGGGGGGCGGGTCCATTTCGGCGGACATCCGCCGCACCATCCCCTCCACCAGTCCCGCGTAGCCGTAAATGATCCCCGATTTGATGGAACCGGCCGTATCCTTGCCGATAACCCGGTCGGGGGACTGGAGCAGATCGACCCGGGGCAGCTTGGAGGCGTTCTGGAACAGGGCCTCGGCAGAAATCCGGATGCCGGGGCTGATGGCGCCCCCGAGGTATTCCCCTCTAACCGATACGGCGTCGAAGGTGGTGGCGGTGCCGAAGTCGATAACGATGAGACCCGTCCGGTACCGCTCGTAGGCGGCCACGGCGTTGACGATCCGGTCGGCGCCCACCTCCGCCGGGTTGCTGTAGAGGATGGGCATCCGGCCGGAGGTCCTGGCGTCCACCCATTGGGGCGCGTGGCCCAGGTACTTCCGGCAGAAGGAATCGAGCAACGTCATCATGGGCGGCACCACGCTGGAAATGATGGTCCGTTCGATCCGCCCCATCTCCACGCCGCCGCCGGAGAACAATCCCCGGATCAGCACGTTCAACTCATCCTC
Source organism: Desulfobacteraceae bacterium (assembly GCA_011389855.1). Lineage (GTDB taxonomy): Bacteria > Desulfobacterota > Desulfobacteria > Desulfobacterales > JAABSP01 > JAABTD01. The sequence goes on along the minus strand of JAABTM010000202.1, from coordinate 2,452 downwards.
GGTGGTGTTGCGCTCGGTCCGGATCCGCCAGTTTTCCACCAGCTGATCGCCGTCATAAATCCCCAGGACCGTATTTGTATTGCCCACGTCGATCACGAACAACATTATCCGCCCCCTCTCCTTTAAATTCCGTTGCAAAATCCCATGGATCTGGTTAAAACAACCCCTATTTAGGAGGCCCGGCGGCCCGCGTCAACACTATTTCATCAGGAAGCCGATCCCATGACAAAAAGATTCGCCCGCAACGACTGGTCCGATTTTCGTCGCGCGATCTTTCTGTCCCCGGCGCGCCTGTCGGTGATCGGTTTTCTTCTGCTCATCGGTCTGGGGACGGCCCTGTTGACGCTCCCGGCCGCCGCCGACGGTCCCCGGCTGGGCGTGGTGGACGCCCTGTTCACCGCCACCTCCGCCAGTTGCGTCACCGGCCTCATCGTGGTGGACACGGGGACCGCCTTCAGTCTTTTCGGCCAGTTGGTCATCCTGGCGTTGATCCAGATCGGCGGCCTGGGGATCATGACGCTTTCCACCCTCTTCGTGATGATGGCGGGCCGGCGGCCCGCTCTGGTGGGCCGGCTGGCGATCCAGGACGCCTACACCCACAGCCGGGACTGGACCCCGGGAGAAATCCTCCGGGACGTGGCCCTGTTCGCGGCCCTGGTGGAAGGGATCGGCGTTCTGGTTCTGTTTTTCTGTTTTCTGCCCGATTACCCGCCCCTTCAGGCCTTTTATACCGCCCTGTTTCATTCGGTGAGCGCCTTCTGCAACGCCGGGTTCTCACTTTTTTCCGACAGCCTAATCGGATACCGGGAGAACTGGGTGGTCAACCTGACTGTGTGCGGCCTCATCGTATGCGGGGGCCTGGGATTTCTCGTGCTGTCCGAACTGAACCGCCGACCGTTGCTGAAGCGGCGGGTCTGGTCCCGCCTGAGCCTTCATTCGAAACTGGTCCTCTCCACGACGGCGATCCTCCTGACATCGGGAACCTTGTTGATCCTGTTCCTCGAATGGGACAATACGCTGGCGTCCCTGTCGCCGCCGAACCGGTTTCTCGGAGCCCTGTTCCAATCAACCACGCTCCGGACCGGGGGATTCAACACCCTGCCCATCGGCGAGATGGCCAATGTCACCCTGTTTCTTTTCATCCTCTTCATGTTCGTCGGCGGCGGGCCGGGGTCCTGCGCCGGCGGTGTCAAGATCACCACCATGGCCAGCCTCTTCCTGGTGGGGCTGTCCCGGTTCCGCCACCATTACCGGCCCCAGGTGTTTTTCCGGACCATCCACGAATCGAGCGTCACCAAGGCCATGAGCGTGGTGTTGACGGCCATGTTCATCATCGCCGCGGGAACGGGCTGTCTGCTGATCACCGAACTGGGGGGCGTCCCCCACCCCGAGAGCCGGGGGAAGTTCCTGGAACTGCTCTTCGAGATGGTGAGCGCCTTCGGGACGGTGGGTCTGTCCACCGGCGCGACCGGCGACCTGACCGTCTGGGGACGCCTGGTCATCACAGGGGCCATGTTCATGGGGCGGCTGGGGCCGCTGATGGTGGCCCTGGCCGTGACCCGGACGACCACGCCGCCCCGGTACTATTATGCGTCTGAACGGATCATGATCGGGTGACGTCCGTCACCCCGCGGAAGGGAGCGATATGGGACAATTTGCAGTGATCGGCCTTGGGGTTTTCGGCCATTACCTGGCCACCCACCTCTACGACAAGGGCCACGATGTGCTGGCCATCGACAAGAACAGCAACCACATCCAGGAGATCAAGGACAAGGTAAGCCAGGCCGTGGTGGCCGACGCCACCGACCTGGAGGCCATGAAGGCCCTGGAACTGGACGGCATGGATGCGGTGGTGGTTTGCATCGGAACGGTGCTGAACAATTCGATCCTGTCGGCCCTCAACATGGCCGACATCGGGGTCCGGCGGCTCTACGCCAAGGCGTTGAGCGAGCCCCATGGCCGGATTCTCCAGAAAATCGGCGCCACCGAAGTTCTCTACCCGGAAAAGGACACCGCCATCACCCTGGCTGAGCGGCTCAACAACCCGAACATGCTCGAATACCTCCCCTTCATAGAAGGGTACAGCATCTCCAAATTCGAACCCCCGGAAGGGTTCGTCGGCAAAAAACTCCGGGATCTGGACCTTATCAATCGGTACGGCATCCAGGTAATCGCCGTCCTCAAAAAAGGCCGGGACGGTACCCATGTCATCCCCAACGCCCACTACGAACTGGCGGTGAAAGATGTGCTCATTGTGCTGACGCCGGAGGGGGCGCTGGAGAAGTTGGAGAAGGAGGAGTAGGCGCCGCCCTAAAACAGCTTCTCAAGCGCCTCGCACACCAACCGCACCCCGAACCCGCTGCCGCCCACCGGGCAGTATGGACCCTTTTTCCGGGCGTAGCCCGGCCCGGCGATGTCGATGTGGGCCCAGCGGGCGTCGCCCACGAATTCG
>JAABTM010000001.1 GCA_011389855.1 Desulfobacteraceae bacterium | reverse complement strand
TTCCGTCAGCATTCTTGGAATGATCTCTTTGTAAATGGCGTTGGCGACGGTCAACTGGGGCTTTCTATGAATCAGCCCCAGATCGACGGCGTACTGGATGTCGTCTTCCAGCATGGCGCCGGGGTCGGGCGTTCCGGTCATAAGCGGCTCGATCACGGAGCGAACCCGCTTTTCTTTCAACTTGTCCGCCAATTGATCCAGATGGGTTTCCCGCCGCAGGATCAGGTTTTCCTTGGCCGTTTCGATCATTTCTTTTGAAATTGGAACGCGACGGTCCCGGCCTTCCTTCATTTTAAAGCAAACTTCATATCCCAGCGCGTTCACGAGCCAGGGCTGCCCGCGGGTCAAATCCCAAACCCGGTCAATCGCGTCCGGTTTGAAAATCTGGCCGGTTTCCTCCGCGTGGGCCTGATACAATTGCTTGATATCGTCGCTTGAAAAATCGTCCAGTCTCAAAGATTCCGCTTTGACGTTGAAGGCGCTGCCGCCGGTAATCACTTCTTTTTCCCGCTCCGAATGAATCCGGTAGTCCCGGACGTCCCGCACCCCGCAAAGGATGACCGAACGCGGAAAAGATTCCGTTTTTCTGTCGTAGCCGGACCGAATTTGTCTCAGAACGGATATCAACGTGTCCCCAACCAGCGCGTCGATTTCGTCCACCAGCAAAACCAGCGGCTTTTTCAGGCGCGGAACCCATTGAGTCAACGCCTCGTTCAGAGCGGCGTCCTCGCCGCTCCGATCCAAAACGTCCGGCCACGTTTGATAGGGAAACTCGTCTTCCAGATGGATGCGCGCGCGGGTTCCCAATTCGTTCAGAATCGCCTTCATTCCCCGGCGCACGTTTTCCCGGGCCGATTGTCCGGCCTCGACGTTCATGTACAGACAAGCAAATTTTCCTTCCCGATTGACGCGGTCCATCAGCGCCAGCAAGCACGACGTTTTCCCCGTCTGACGGGGCGCGTGAAGGACGAAATATTTTTCCTGATTGATCAAAGACAGAACTTCCTCCAAATCAAACCGATGGATCGGGTCCAAACAATAATGCTTTTCGCAATTCACCGGCCCGGCCGTATTAAAATATTTCACAGGCGCCTCCTTTTCTCGAACCTACAATTTACATTCCCCAAACCGCGATGGCGGTCCCATTATGTTTTTCTCCCCTCTGAAAAATCTTATCCTCCCACTTTCGCCCCTCCCGCCGGTCAAAAATCACCAGATGCCCCTCGTCCGCGCCGCTTTTGTCCATGTAGTCGGCGGTTTGTTCCAGCCCTTGGGCAATCGTGGCGTCCAGGCCTTTGTGAAGAATTTTCAGCTCGATCACTACTTTTTGGACGCCTGTTGAATATTTCCAGATGATCAACAAATCGGTCCGCCTGCGGCCCAGGCCGTATTCCCGGTCGATGCGGCCTCCGGAATTAACGATTCGCTGCAAAAACGCCTGCATCAGCAAATGGGGGCCGGCTTCCTTGTAATCGAACCGCTCCACCCAGTGTTCGGAATGCTCCCGGAAAAATTCCTGAAACGCCGTCATCAATTTATTCATGTCCAGACGACCGTCTGGCAGGACATACCAATGGGTTTGAAAGGGCAAGGCGTCCTGGGTGGCTTCCGTCAGCATTCTTGGAATGATCTCTTTGTAAATGGCGTTGGCGACGGTCAACTGGGGCTTTCTATGAATCAGCCCCAGATCGACGGCGTACTGGATATCGTCTTCCAGCATGGCGCCGGGGTCGGGCGTGCCGGTCATAAGAGGTTCGATCACGGAACGGACCCGCTTTTCTTTCAACTTGTCCGCCAATTGATCCAGATGGGTTTCCCTTCGCAAAATCAGGTTTTCCTTGGCCGTTTCGATCAATTCTTTTGAAATGAGTACGCCCCGGTCCCGGCCTTCCTTCATTTTGAAGCAAACTTCATAGCCCAGCGCGTTCACCAGCCAGGGCTGTCCTCGGGTCAACTCCCATACATGGTCCATTGCATCCGGTTCAAAAGCCTGACCGGTCTCCTCCGTGTGAATCTGGTATAAACGCTTGACCTCGTCGCTTGAAAAATCGCCCATCCTCAACGATTCCGCTTTGACATTAAAAGCGCTGCCGCCGGTGATCACGGTTTTTTCCCGTTCCGAATGGATCCGGTAGTCCCGCACGTCCCGAACTCCGCAGAGGATGATGGATTGGGGAAAATTGTCCGGTTTTTTATCGTAACCGGCGCGAATCTGGCGCAACGTGGAAATCAACGTGTCGCCAATCAAGGCGTCGATTTCGTCGATCAGCAGCACGATGGGCCTGGGGCTGTTTTGGGCCCATTGGGACAAAAGTTCGTTCAAGACGCTGTCTTCGCCCCAAACGTCCATAATGGTCGTCATTTGCTCCAGGGGAAACCCGTCGCGCAAATAATCCCTGGCCCTGGAGGCGATTTCGCCGATGACGGCCCGCATCCCCCTTCGCACGTCGCTTCTGGCGGATTGTCCTTTTTCAAAATTGGCGTACAAGCAACGATAAGTTTCCTGTTTATTTATGTAATCCATCAACGCCAGCAGGCTCGATGTTTTCCCGGTCTGCCGGGGCGCGTGGAGGACGAAATATTTTTTCTGATCGATCAAAAAAAGAATTTCCTCCAAATCAAAGCGATGGATCGGGTCCAGACAATAATGCTCGTCGCAATTCACCGGACCGGCCGTGTTGAAATATTTCACAATCGCCTCCTTTTCTCGAATCTACAATTTACATTCCCCAAACCGCAATGCCGACCCCATCGTATTTTTCCTCTTTCCGGAAAATCTTCTCCTCCCACTTCCGCCCCTCCCGCCGATCAAAAATCACCAGATGCCCTTCATCTGCCCCGGATTTGTCCATGTAGTCGGCGGTTTGTTCCAGCCCTTTGGCGATTGTGGCGTCCAGGCTTTTGTAAAGAATTTTCAACTCGATTACCACTTTTTGGACGCCTGTTGAATGTTTCCAGATGATCAACAAATCGGTCCGCCTGCGGCCCAGGCCGTATTCCCGGTCGATGCGGCCTCCGGAATTAACGATTCGCTGCAAAAACGCCTGCATCAGCAAATGGGGGCCGGCTTCCTTGTAGTCGAACCGCTCCAGCCATATCTCCGAATTCTCCCTGAAAAATTCCTGAAACGCCGCCAAAAGAGCGTTTGCGTCCAGCCGACCGTCCGGCAGAACGTACCAGGAAGGGCGATAAAGCGGTTCCAGGTTGTATTGAGCTATGGTGGTCAATTCCCTGGGGATGATTTCCCGATAAATGGAGTTGGCGATCTTCAAGCCGGAAGCCGAGCGGTCGATCAATCCGAGGTCCAGAACATACTGAATGTCGTCATGGGGAATGTTTTCAATGCTGGTTCCTTCCAGAATCGGCCCGACCACTTGCCTTACCCGCTTTTCCTTCAACTTGTCGGCCAATTGATCCAGATGGGTTTCCCGCCGCAGGATCAGGTTTTCCTTTGCCTGACGGATCATTTCCAGAGTGACGGGGTTGCCCCGGTTTCGGCCTTCTTTCATTTTAAAGCAAACTTCGTATCCCAAAGCATTCACCAGCCAGGGCTGTCCTCGGGTCAACTCCCAAACCCGGTCCATTGCGTCCGGTTCAAACATCTGACCGGTCTCCTCCGTGTGAATCTGATACAATCGCTTGGCCTCGTCGCTTGAAAAATCGCCCAGTCTCAACGATTCCGCTTTAACATTAAAGGCGCTGCCGCCGGTGATCACGGTTTTTTCCCGTTCCGAATGGATCCGGTAGTCCCGCACGTCCCGAACTCCGCAGAGGATGATGGATTGGGGAAAATTGTCCGGCTTTTTATCGTAACCGGCGCGAATCTGGCGCAGCGTGGAAATCAACGTGTCGCCAATCAAGGCGTCGATTTCGTCGATCAGCAGCACGATGGGCCTGGGGCTGTTTTGGGACCATTGGGACAAAAGTTCGTTCAATGCGCTGTCTTCGCCCCAAACGTCCATAATGGTCGTCATTTGCGCCAGGGGAAATCCGTCGCGCAAATAATCCCTGGCCCTGGAGGCGATTTCGCCGATGACGGCCCGCATCCCTCTTCGCACGTCATTTCTGGCGGATTGTCCTTTTTCAAAATTGGCGTACAAGCAACGGTAGGTTTCCTGTTTATTGATGTAATCCATCAACGCCAGCAAGCTCGATGTTTTCCCGGTTTGGCGGGGCGCGTGGAGGACGAAATATTTTTTCTGATCGATCAATCGCTCAATGCCTTCCAGGTCGAAACGCTCTATCGGCGGCAGGCAGTAATGCTCGTCGCAATTCACCGGCCCGGCGGTGTTGAAGTATTTCATGAACGCCTCCTTATGGTTCGCGCTACATTCCCCAAACCACGATGACGGTCCCATCGCGTTTTTCCTCTTTCCGGAAAATCTTATCCTCCCATTTCCGCCCCTCCCGCCGGTCAAAAATCACCAGGTGCCCTTCTTCCGCCCCGCATTTATCCATGTAGTCGGCGGTCTGCTCCAGCCCATCGGCAATCGTGGCCTCCAGGCTTTTGTAAAGGATTTTCAGCTCGATCACCACTTTCTGGACGCCGGATCCATAATTCCAGGCCAACATCAGGTCCGTTCGCCCGCGGCCCAGGCCGTATTCCCGGTCGATTCGCCCTCCCGAATTGACGATGCGCTGCAAAAACGCCTGCATCAGTAAATGGGGGCCGGCCTCCTTGTAATCGAATCGTTCCAGCCATATCTCCGAATTCTCCCTGAAAAATTCCTGAAACGCCGCCAAAAGAGCGTTTGCGTCCAGCCGGCCGTCGGGCAGAACGTACCAGGAGGGGCGATAAAGCGGTTCCAGGTTGTATTGGGCGATGGTGGTCAACGCCCTGGGGATGATTTCCCGATAAATAGGGTTGGCGATCTTCAAGCCGGAAGCGGAGCGGTCGATCAATCCCAGGTCCAGAACGTACTGGATGTTGTCGTGGGGGATGTTTTCAATGCTGGTTCCTTCCAGAATCGGCCCGATCACCCCTCTTACGCGCTTCTCCTTCAACTTGTCGGCCAACTGATCCAGATGGGTTTCCCGCCGCAGGATCAGGTTTTCCTTTGCCTGGCGGATCATTTTCAGGGTAACGGGGTTGCCCCGGTTTCGGCCTTCTTTCATTTTGGAGCAAACTTCGTATCCCAGAGCGTTCACCAGCCAGGGCTGTCCTCGGGTCAACTCCCATACCTGGTCCATTGCATCCGGTTCAAAAGCCTGACCGGTATCCTCTGTATGGACCTGGTATAAACGCTTGACCTCGTCGCTTGAAAAATCGCCCAGCCTCAACGATTCCGCCTTGACGTTGAAAGCGCTGCCGCCGGAAATTACGCTTTTTTCGATATCCGAATGAATCCGGTAGTCCCGCACGTCCCGCACGTCCCGAACCCCGCACAGGATGACGGACTGGGGGAATAAAGAAGGTCTTTTGGCGTATCCGGTCCGCAACTGCCGGAGCAGGGAAATCAGGCTGTCGCCCACCATGGCGTCCACTTCGTCGATCAACAATACCAGCGGCTTGTCGCTGTTCTTGGCCCAAAGGCTCAAGGCGGTCTGAAACGCCAGAAACGCCCCGCTGCTTTTCATTATCCGATCTTTTTCCATTTCCAGGAAATCGTCGTTTAAATAATGAAACGCATTAAAGGCCGTTTCATTCAACACGGCGCTCATGGCTTCTTTCACGTTTTCCCTCGCCGCCTGGGCCGGCTCCACGTTGACGTATAGACAGCGGTATTGTTTTCCGGCGTTGAGGTGTTCCATCAGCGCCAGCAAACTCGACGTTTTCCCGGTCTGCCGGGGCGCGTGGAGGACAAAATATTTTTTCTGATCGATCAAACGCTCGATGTCTTCCAGATCGAAACGCTCTATCGGCGGCAGGCAGTAATGCTCGTCGCAATTCACCGGCCCGGCGGTGTTGAAATATTTCATGAACGCCTCCTTTGGTTCGCGCTACATTTCCCAAACCCCAATATTGAATAGCACCCTCGTCGAAACGAGGTTTGTTTGTCTTTGCAGGCCGCTTTCAGCAGGAATGAAGCCGATAGTCGCAATCCGTCAACGTGCATCGACGGCATTTGTAGATCCCCGACGTTTCCGAAGGCGCGGTCCGCCAGTCCACCCAGAAAGAGAGCGACTTCACCGGCTGCATCATCCCGCTTTCCGTCAGCCGGACCCCGATCCGGGCGGCGTCGAGCTGGGCGAAGAGCAGCGGCTGATCCGTGATGGGCATGCCGCGATAGCCGGGGCCGTATCGGTCGCCGGCGTAAAGCCCCTCTTGCCGGGCCGCGTCCCCTAAATGCGCCATCGCCCGCCCGGCCAGGGCCTCCAGCAGGGCCACGCCGGCGGCGTCCAGAAACAGGCCGGAAACAGGGTCTCCCGCGTTGTTGAGCCGCTTGACCTCCTCTTCCAGGCCCGGCCCCAGGGTGCAGACCGCCGCCGCGCGACGACGGGTTTTCGATTCGCAGAGACCGTCCTTGGGGCCGTCTGTCGCGTCTTGCAGGGCATAGGCGAACGCCGGGGCGGCCAGGGACATACTCTGTGTTAACGCCGCGTCGATGTATCGGCCCATCCGGTCGTCGGGCCGGTATTGGCTGCCGCCGGCGTAGCGGGCGACCTGTTTCGGGGGGACGCGGATCTCTTCCGGTTCAAAGTTGATGATGGTGGTATCGTTCATACGTAATGGTTACCCGATTCACCCGGCCAAGTCAAAACCATTTGACAAACCCGCCCCTTTCGGGTTGAATTTGCAATTTTTGTCGGGATGCTTACCGTAGGCGACAGCGGTTTTGGGGCCTTTGGACCGGAAAACCGCGTGAATATTATAGAGAGAGAGGAACAACCATCATGTCCAATCCCATGGCGAAAATCGATCCGGTGCGGTTCGGGCCGGACAGCGCGTTTAAATTCGAATGCCACCCCGGCGTCAAATGCTTCACCAAGTGCTGCCGGGGCATCAATATCATTCTGACCCCCTATGACATCATCCGGCTCAAGAACCGGCTGGAGCTGTCGTCCGAGGAGTTTCTGGCCATCTACACCAAGCCGGAACTGCTGGAGAAGACCGACCTGCCGGTGGTGACCCTGAAACTTTTGGACGACGACCAGGAATCCTGCCCGTTCGTGCGGGACGACAAGGGCTGCATCGTCTACGAGGACCGGCCGAGCACCTGCCGGTACTATCCCCTGGGCGTGGCCTCCCTGAGCCACAGGGAAGGGGCCGACGACGAGGGGTTTTATTTTTTCGTCAACGAACCGCATTGTCTGGGATTCGAGGAAAATAAGGAGTGGACCGTCAAAGAGTGGCGCCAGGACCAGGGGGTGGACGTCCACGACGAGATCAACGCAGAGTGGACCGACCTCGTGGTGCGCAAGCGCTCCTTCCCCGCCCACATCAAGCTGACCGATAAGAGCAAACAGATGTTTTTCATGGTGAGCTACAACATCGACAAGCTGAAGCAGTTCGTTTTCGAGAGCAGCTTTTTACAGCGGGTGACGGTCGATCCCGAGACTGTTGAAAAAATGCGGAACGACGAGATCGAGCTGTTGAAGTTCGGATTGCGGTGGCTCAAGGAGGCCCTGTTCGACGAGAGCCGGGTTTACGGCCGGGGCGGCGGGACCGCGGAGGGGGCGGAAAGGACCGAATAGGGGCGCCAGGGGCTGGCGGAGCGTCCCCGCCGGCCGGAATCCGGCGGCGGGGACGGCGGCGGCGTCAGGAATAGTCGCCATAGGCCAGCTCTTCCCATTTGCTGAAGCGGTTGATCCGCTCGGCGATATCCACCCCGAAAAAGGCTTCGATGGGCTGGAGGATCTCCGGGCTTTCCCGATGGACGGTTTGAATGGCCGTCATTACCGTTTTAAGGGCTTTTTTGGTGAGTTTCCCCAGGGGCCGGCGGCATTCGCCGGCGGGCATTCCGAGGATGTTCATCAGCGCCTTGGCGGGCAGGGGGTTTCGGGCCCGGAACAGGACCTCGCCCCAGGGGGTTTCCTCCTGGGTTTTGACCATGACGATGCCGAAGAGCGGGGCCAGGGCGGTTTTCAGCTTTTCGGCCTTTGCGGTATCGCCTTCCCGGACCGCGGAGACCATTTGGGCCACGGCGCCGGGAACGATGTTGGAGATCACCGAGATCACGCCGCCGGCCTTGACCACCGGATCGGTCATCATCGCAAACGTCATGCCGTCGTCGCCCGAGAGGATGGTCATGTCCGACCCGCAGCATTCCCGTGTCCATCGCATGTTGTCGATGTCGGCCGTGGCCTCCTTGACCGTCCGGACGTTGGGATGCTTCTTGTGGGCGATGGCCAGGTCTTCGGGCAACAGTTGCGCGCCCGTCCGTCCCGGAATGATGTAGGGGATGATGTCGAGCTGGGGAAACGCGGCCGCTACGGGTTCTATGTACTCGCGCCGGATCTCCAGGGAGCTGGGGCCGTTGTAATAAGGGTCCACCAGCAGGGCTGCTTCCACCCCCAGGTGGGCCGCATGTTCGGTGGCCGCCAGGGCCTCCCGGGTGTTGTTGCTGCCGGTGCCGGCGATGCAGATGCATTTGCCCTTCACCCCCCTGGCCACCGCTTCGATGACGGCGTTGTGTTCTTCCCATGACAGGGAAGGGCTTTCGCCGGTGGTCCCGACGGCCAGAATGCCGGTGATGCCGCTTTCGATCTGATACGCGATCAGACGGTCGAGGCCATGGTTGTCGATGGCGCCGTTTTTAAACGGCGTCACCAGTGCGGTGAAACATCCTGTCAGCATAAAAACCCCCTTTTGCCGGAATTTGGGCTTGATCGAAACTGGGTTAATTTATAGATCAACCCTGAACTTTTTTCAACCGATAACTGATCCAAAAAGGATGTATGATGGAACCTGTAAACACCGTTGAAGACTATATCGCGCAACAGCGCAACGCCGTCGCTCAGAACCCTGAGTGCGGCACGTCGTACTACAACCTCGCCATCGGTCTGCTGGGGCAGCGGAAGTTCGGCGAAGCCGAAGAGATGCTCCACAAGTCCATCGAGTGCAGCCCCACCCTGGCCGAAGCCTATGTCCAGCTCGGCGGGATCTGCATGGAGCGGGGCGATCTGGACGGCTGCCTGGATTTCAACACCCGGGCCGTCAATTGCCGGGCACAGTTCTCCGAAGGATACGGCAACATCGGGTTCGTCCACCTGCAGCGGGGGGACGCCGACAAGGCGATCCCGGCCCTGGAAAAGGCCATCCGGTACAACCCCAAGTTTCTCCAGGCCCATGCCACCCTGGCCAACGCCTATCTCATGACCGGTCTTTTCGACCAGGCCATCGAGACCAACCTGAAGGTGCTGGAGCTGGAGCCCGAATTCGCCGTGGCCCACCACAACCTCTCCATCGCCTATCTGGAAAAAGAGGACTATGCGTCGGCCGTCAAACACAACGACCAGGCCAGAGAGCTGGGGTACAAGGTCCCCCCTGAGTTTCAGCAGGAGATCGACAAGCACCGGTAGGCCGCGACCATGCCCTCATTCGAATACCGCGTCTACGGACAACCGACGGCCCCCGGCGACGATCTCTGGGATCAACCACTCCCCCGGGATCGCCGGGGGCCGGACGGTTCCGACGGGAAACCCCCGGTGACCCACGGCGCCTGTTTCAAGGCGGCCCGGGCGTTTCTGGAAGGGAATGCCCGGACCGCCCTCGGCGCGATGGGACCGGTCTGCATCGATCTCAAAAAGCACGGCGCGTTTTATCATCCCGCCAAAGTGACCGCAGCCGGCGCCCCGGCGGCGCTGGTTCTCAACCTGGCCGTTTCCGACGCCGGCAGGGCGCTCCTGGAAAAGGAGTGCGACTGTCTCGACCGCCTCCGTTCACGGGGGACGACGTCGGCCATTCCCAGGGTCTGTGCCAGAGGGGCCGTTGTCACGGAAGACGACCGACCCGTCTCCCTTTTCCTGGGGGAATGGTTTTCAGGGTATCGGGAGTTCCATATCTCGGAAGACGAGGCCGGGGCCCGGCGAATCATCGTCTGGGACGAGGCCCGGGGCGATTATTTCCTGACGCCGGAGGAGACGACCGGCCTGTACCGGTGCGCGGCCGAAATCCTGACGGACCTCTACGACCCCGAGACCTTCGACCAGGTCTATCCCTGGCATCACGGGGCAGGCGACTTCGTGGTGAAGACCGACGGCGGCGCCGTTTCGGTGCGGCTCATCACGGTGCGGGGTTATGGACCGGCCATGGCCCGGCCCGGAGAAGGGGACCCGGCCTCGCTCCTCCAGGGACTTCTTCTTTTTCTGCTCAATCTCTCCATCTGGACCCGCCTGGACCGGCTCGACGGCGTGGGGGAGGTGGTCTGGTCCGATTCCCTGGCCGTTGCCGCCACCGTAGCGGGATTTTTCGATGCCCTGGAGCGGAAGCCGGCCCCGGCTATTCTGCCCGAAAGCCTCGCCCTCTGTTTCCGGGCCTTCCTGTCGGTGTGCGGCTTCGAGGATCTGGCGGCCGTGGCCGGGTCCCTGGTGGCGGCCTATCCCGACGGCGCGCCGGAAATTTCGGTCGTCCGGGCCAACCTGGCGTCGCATCTGCAAGATTTGTACAGATCGTTGGAAAGCGCTGTCTGAAGGGTGAACCGCCGGGTGGCCGGCGCCGCCGTTTCCTCCGTGGGAAAGGTCCGCTCCCAAAACATCACCTTTCCATGCCGGTTCATGATCAGCACCGAGGACGTCCGGGTGCCGTAGCCTTCGGAGACGATGAACATGGGGGAGAGCATCCGTTCCCGGTCGAGGCCCACGCCGGTGTCGGGGAGTTGGGGGTCCGGGGCCCGGGTTCTGTCTTCGAGCAGGTTCAGGAGCGATTCCGGATCGGGGTCGCCCCCGGAGATCGCCTTTTCCAGGGCCGCCTTCCCCCTTTCCACCTTGGGCCAGGGGGTGTCCGGCAGCGCGTTGCTGAGACCGCGGATCCCCGGCGCCACCGGCGCGACGCCGTCTCCCCGGTTGGAATAATGATATAATCCGGCGGCGTCCATCACCAGCAGGTTGAAGCCGTTGTAGTGGGAGGCCGTTCTTTGAAGGCGTTCCAGGTAGGGACGGGCGGGTTCTCCGCCTTTGAGGAAATCGGCTGCCAGACGCCCACGGGAAGCGGCGTCCGGGCGAAGGGAGGCCGGGTCGCGGTAGTTGGTCAGGGCGGCGAAACGTCCGGAGCGGGAGACCCCCATCCAGGTCCCGCCGCCCTTGAGGTCCCGGCCGGCCAGAATGGCGGGGTCGTCGGCCCAGAAATCCAGGGGCGCGGTGGGGCGGGCGTGGAATTCGTCGCGGTTGGCGGCGAGGATGAGCGGATAGTCCGGGTGATGGCGATAGGAAAAAAGAATCAGGCACATATCTCTGCATTGACCTCCTGTTTGGAAGTATGATACTAGTCATTTTTTAGTTTGTTAAGCCCTTTTCGAAAGAACAGTCAACCTTATAGGAGAATGGACATATGAAAGAAGTGGTCATTGTCAGCGGCGCCCGGACGGCCATCGGCGCATTCGGCGGCGGATTGAAAGGCGTTTCCGTGGTGGAGCTGGGCGCCGCGGCCATCCGCGAGGTTTTTCAGCGGATCGGGATGAAGCCCGCGTCAAGCGAAAGCGTCCTGGCCCTGGGGCCGGACAAGCTGAAGGACGGGGGAACCATCGACCTGGAAAAAGAAGCCCCCGACTGGGACGGATCCTTTGCGCCGGTCAACGTGGATGAAGTGATCATGGGCAACGTGCTCCAGGCGGGTCAGGGGCAAAATCCCGGACGCCAGGCCATGATCCGGGCCGGCCTGCCCAAGGAGACCCCGGCGTTCACCATCAACAAAGTCTGCGGCTCGGGCCTGAAGGCCATCGCCCTGGGGGCGTCGGCCATCATGACCGGCGACGCGGAGGTGGTGGTGGCCGGCGGCCAGGAGAACATGAGCCAGGCCCCCATGGCCCTGCCCAAGGCCCGCTGGGGCCACCGGATGGAGTTGACCGGCGTGGGCGACATCTACGACCTCATGGTCTTCGACGGCCTCTATGAGATCTTCTACGGCTACCATATGGGGCTGACGGCGGAAAACATCGTTGACCTTTACGGCATAAGCCGGGAGGAACAGGACGAGCTGGGCGTGCTGAGCCATCAGCGGGCCATGGCGGCCATCAAGGAGGGGATTTTCGCCGAGGAGATCGCGCCCATCACCATCGAGTCCCGCAAGGGCGACACGGTCTTCGACACCGACGAGCGGCCCATGGAAGCCAGCATGGAAAAGATGGGGAATCTGCGGCCCGCCTTCAAAAAAGACGGGACCGTGACGGCGGGCAACGCTTCGGGCATCAACGACGCGGCCGCCGCCGTGCTGCTCATGAGCGCCGAAAAGGCCAGGGATCTGGGGCTGGAACCCCTGGTAAAAATCAAATCCTTTGCCTCGGGCGGTCTCGACCCGGCCTACATGGGATTGGGACCGGTGCCCGCCATCCGGAAGGTTTTGAAAGCCGGCAACCGGACCGTCGCCGACCTGGACATGATCGAACTCAACGAAGCCTTTGCCGCCCAGGCCATCGGCTGCATGCGGGAGCTGTCCATTCCCACGGAAAAGCCCAACGAGCTGGGCAGCGGCATCTCCCTGGGCCATCCCATCGGCGCCACCGGCGCCCGCCAGATGGTGACCGCCATCCACCAGATGAAGCGGAAGGGTTACGGCGCCGGCCTGATCAGCATGTGCATCGGCGGCGGCATGGGCATGGCCATGCTCATCGAGCGATAGGGACGAATTTCTGTTGCAAAATCCCGTATTTTCAGATAGACTCGCATATTTGTTGAAACCTTGGGAAGATCCCGAAACCATTGACAGGAGTTGAGAATGGATATTCCGAGAAGACTGGGAATTCTGGTGGTTTTCGGCGTGCCCGCCATCATCGGCGGGGGCGTCATTTTCGCGCTGTTCGGCGGTTACACCCCCGTCGCGGCCTATGAGGCGATGCTGCTGGTCGCGGCCGGCGGCCTGATCAGCCGGTAGGCCCCGGCCCGAACCGCCCGCCCCTGGCCTCTTAAGCGCCCCGGGGAACGGCCGCGCCGCCGGGAGAACGGAGAGAAGAGTGCAGGATGCCTCGCGAAACACCATCGTCTGGTTTTTCCTCGCGTTATTCCTCCTGTCCTGTTTTCTGCTGGGGTGGCTGCTGCTGCCCTTTTTCTCCATCATCGTGGTGGCGTCGGTGGTGACGGGGGTCTTCAAGCCGCTGCACGGGCGGTTTGAAAAAAAATTCCGGCCCGGGATCGCCTCTTTTCTGACCTGCGGGGTCGTCTTTCTGGTGCTGTTCATCCCCATTGTTTTGCTGGTGGGGGTCCTCTCCAAGGAGGCCTATGACATGTACCTCATGGCCCGGGGGGCGGGGCTGCGCAACCACATCCAGGGCCTTTTCGAGAGCAGCGCGCTGCTGGAGCGGGCCGGGACCGTCCTGGCCCATTTCAACATCAAGTTGACCGGTGAGGAAGTCAACCGGGCCATCCCGGAGATCGGCAAGATCGTCGGCCTGTTCCTTTACGAGCAGGCCAACGCCATCGCCTCCAACGTGTTCAGGTTCCTGGTCAACTTTTTCTTCATGCTCCTGGTGGCCTTTTACCTGCTCATCGACGGGGACAGGCTGATTTCGTTCATCATCGACCTGTGCCCCCTGCCCGAGGACCAGGAGGAGAAGCTGATCGGGAAGTTCCGGGAAATGGCCGGCGCCGTCATCGTGGGCAACGGCCTCTGCGGACTGATCCAGGGCGTCGCCGGCGGCATCGCCTTCACCCTGGCGGGGCTGCCGTCGGCCTTTCTCTGGGGAGTCGTCATGTCGATCCTGGCGTTTCTGCCCATCGTGGGGATCGGCTTGGTCCTCGCGCCGGCGGCGGTCTACCTCATGATCGAGGGGCGCATCCTGGCGGGGATCCTCTTACTGGTGTTCTACGTGGGCCTGTCCGGCGGCATCGAATACCTGTTCAAACCCCGGCTGGTGGGCAGCCGGGTTCAGATGCACACCCTGCTGGTCTTTCTGGCCATCATCGGCGGGCTGAAGCTGTTCGGGATCCTGGGGATCCTCTACGGTCCTTTGGTGGTGACCGCTTTTTTAACCCTGACGGACATCTACAACACAAGCTACCGGAACCTGGTGCGGTCCGTGTGAGGGATGGAATCGAGATTCTATGACAACAGAAACAGACAGATTGCCCGAGATCAGCATCGCCAGCGAGATGAAGCGATCATATCTCGATTACGCCATGAGCGTGATCATCGGGCGGGCCCTCCCGGACGTTCGGGACGGCCTCAAGCCCGTGCATCGCCGCGTGCTTTTCGCCATGCACGAGCTGAAGAACGACTGGAACAAACCCTACAAAAAGTCGGCCCGCATCGTGGGCGACGTCATCGGTAAATACCACCCCCACGGCGACAGCGCCGTCTACGACGCCATTGTCCGTATGGCCCAGAGCTTTTCCCTCCGCTACCCCATGGTGGACGGCCAGGGCAACTTCGGTTCCGTCGACGGCGACCCGCCGGCGGCTATGCGGTACACCGAGGTCCGGATGGCCAAAATGGCCCACGAAATGCTGGCGGACCTGGAAAAAGAGACCGTCGACTGGGTGGAAAACTACGACGAATCCCTCACCGAACCCTCGGTGCTTCCGGCCAAGCTCCCCTCCCTGCTCATCAACGGCTCCTCGGGCATCGCCGTGGGCATGGCCACCAACATTCCGCCCCACAACCTGACCGAGATCATCTCCGCCCTGAAGGCGCTCATCGACGAGCCGGCCATCTCCCTGGAAGAGCTGATGCAACATGTGCCGGGCCCCGACTTTCCCACCGCCGGGGTCATCTACGGCGTGGACGGCATCCGGGACGCCTACCGGACCGGCCGGGGGGTCATACGGATCCGGGCCAAATCCGAGGTGGAGGAGGATCCCAAGACCGGCGCCGAGACGATCGCGGTCTACGAAATCCCCTACCAGGTCAACAAGTCGAAGCTCATCGAGAAGATCGCCGCCCTGATGAAGGAGAAGGTCATCGAGGGGGTCCGCTACGTCCGGGACGAGTCCGACCGGCAGGGCATGCGCATCGCCGTCGCCCTGAAACGGGACGCCATGGCCGAGGTGGTGATCAACCAGCTCTACAAGCACACCCAGATGGAGACCAGCTTCGGGATCAATTTGCTGGGGGTTCTCCACAACCGGCCCCAGGTTTTCTCCCTCAAGGAGCTTCTGGAGCAGTTCATCCGCCACCGGAAGGAGATCATCGTCCGGCGGACCCGGTACGACCTGCGGAAAGCCGAGGAGCGGGCCCACATCCTGGAAGGACTCAAGATAGCCCTGGACAACCTCGACGAGGTGGTGGCGCTGATCCGTGCGTCCAAAAACGCGCCCGAGGCCAAAGAGCGGTTGATGGACCGCTTCGGGCTGTCGGCGGCCCAGGCCCAGGCTATCCTGGACATGCGCCTCCACCGGCTCACCGGCCTGGAGCGGGAAAAGATCGTCGAGGAATACCAGCAGGTGTTGAAGGACATCGCCTGGTACAAGGAGATCCTCGGCAGCGAGCGGATCGTCCTCGACATCATCAAGGAGGAGTTGACCGCCCTCCAGGAGGCCTACGGCGACGAGCGGCGCACCGAAATCGCGGCTTCCACCCGGGAGCTGACCATCGCCGACATGATCGCCGAAGAGGACATGGTGGTCACCATCACCCGGAGCGGATACATCAAGCGGAACCCCATCACCCTCTATACCAGCCAGCGGCGGGGCGGCCGGGGCAAGACCGCCATGGGCAAGAAGGAGGACGATTTCGTCTACCTCCTTTTCGTAGCCTCCACCCATCACACCTTCCTCTTTTTCACCAACCTGGGGCGGGTCTTCTGGTGCAAGGTCTACGACATCCCCCAGGCGGGCCGCTCATCCCGGGGCAAGGCCATCGTCAACCTCCTGGAGTTCGGCAAGGACGAAAAACTGACCACGGTCCTCAACGTGCCGGACTTCACGCCCGACCGCTTCATCCTAATGGCCACCAAGAACGGGATGGTGAAAAAGACCGATCTCATGGCCTACAGCCGCCCCCGGACCGGCGGGATCATCGGCATCAATCTCACCGAAGGGGACGAACTCATGGCGGCCCGGATCACCGACGGCGGCATGAACGTCTTTCTGGGATCCGCCAACGGCCAGTCGATCCGGTTCCATGAATCGGATGTGCGGACCATGACCCGGGCGGCCCAGGGCGTGCGGGGCATGAGCCTGTCCGCCGACGACCACCTGGTGGGCATGGAGGTGCTCAGCCACGGCCAGACGCTTTTCACCGCCACGGAAAACGGCTTCGGCAAGCGGACCGCCATCGACGAGTACCCCCTCCGCCGCCGGGGCGGCAAAGGCGTCATCACCATCAAGACCAGCGAGCGGAACGGCCGGGTGGTGGCCATCCTGCTGGTGGAAGAAGACGACGATCTGATGCTCATGACCGACAGCGGCAAGATCATCCGGATGCCGGTCTCCGGCATCTCGGTCATCAGCCGCAACACCCAGGGCGTCAAGCTCATGAACCTGGAGACGGACGAGCGGGTGGTGGGGGCGGCGCGGTTGGCGGAGAAGGAGGAGGAACTGGAAGAAGAAGGGATGGAGGGACAGAGGGACAGAGGGACAGAGGGACAGAGGGACGGAGGGACAGAGGCAGAAAGGGACGAAGGGCCGGAGGAGCCGGAGGCATGATGGAGAACCTTATGGATGCGAGGATCGGCGTTGTGGGCGGCGGCTCCTGGGGGACGGCTTTGGCCAATCTTCTGGCTGTCAAGGGGTATTCCATCGATTTGTGGGTGTACGAGCCGGAGGTGCGGGAATCCATTGAGGCCAGGCGGGAAAACGAGTGGTTTCTGCCGGGGGTGACCCTGTCGGACAACCTCTCCGCCACCAACGACCTGGAGCGGGTCGCGGCCGACCGGGATTTGTTGCTGGTGGTGGTCCCCTCCCATGTGATGCGGGAAACCGGGCAGAAGATGGCGGGGATGGTGGCCGACAAGACCACCGTGGTGACGGCGTCCAAGGGCATCGAGAACGGCACCCACCTGACCATGTCCGGGGTTCTGGCCGACACCCTGACCGGGATCCGGCCCGACCGGCTGGCGGTCCTGTCGGGGCCCTCTTTCGCCAAGGAGGTGGCCCGGCTCGTGCCCACGGCGGTCACGGCGGCCTCGCCCTCCCCGGAAACGGCCCGGAAAGTCCAGCAGGCGTTCGCCACCCCGGCCTTCCGGGTCTACACCAGCGAGGACGTCATCGGCGTGGAGCTGGGCGGCGCCGTCAAAAACGTCATCGCCATAGCCGCCGGCATCATCGACGGGCTGGGGCTGGGCCTCAACACCAGGGCGGCCCTCATCACCCGGGGGCTCACCGAGATCCGCCGCCTGGGGGTCAAAATGGGCGCCAACCCCCGCAGCTTCACCGGTCTGGCGGGCATCGGCGACCTGATCCTGACCTGCACCGGCGACATCAGCCGGAACCACACCGTGGGCAGGAAAATCGGGGAGGGGATGACCCTCACGGAGATCCTGGCGGACATGCGGATGGTGGCCGAAGGCGTCAAAACCGCCAAGTCGGTCTACAACCTCTCCCGGAAACTCGGCGTGGAGATGCCCATCTCCCACGAGATCTACCATGTCCTCTACGACGAGGTCTCCCCGGCCGAGGCGTTGAAGCGGTTGATGACGAGGGATTTGAAGGATGAGTTGGACGAGCGATAATTGTCCGAGACCAAAGCACATAAAGAACACAAAGGCGCCGGCCACCGAAAGCGGTTGCGGGAGAAATTTCTGGCGTCGGGTCTGGAGGGGTTCCACGACTACGAGGTGATCGAGCTGCTGCTGACGCTTGCCACGCCCCGGCGGGACTGCAAGGACGCGGCCAAGGCGGCGTTGAAGCAGTTTAAAAGCTTTCAGGGGGTGTTCGAGGCGTCGGTGGAGGAGATGTGCGAGATCGACGGGATCGGCCCCACCAACGTCTTCGGCGTCAAGCTCGCCAAGGCGGTGGCCGACCGGTACCTGGAGAAGCGGCTGATCAAGCGGGATCCGGTCAACAACTCCCAAGAGCTGTTCGACTACCTTTACGGCACCATGCGGGACCGGAACCGGGAATGTTTCAAGGCCCTGTTCCTGGACGCCAAAAACAGGATCATCGGGACCGAAACCCTCTTCGAAGGGACCCTGACCGCCAGCTCCGTTTATCCCCGGGAGGTGGTGCGGGCCGCCCTGGACCAGCACGCGGCGGCGTTGATCTTCGCCCACAACCACCCGTCGGGGGATCCCAGCCCTTCGGCCGAGGACATCGCCGTCACCCGCCAGCTCATCGAGGCCTGCCGGGTGATGGGCATCACGGTCCACGAACACCTGGTGATCGGGGACAACCGGTATTTCAGCTTCGCCGACGCGGGGTACATCAGCCGAATGGTCCAGGGGAAGGAGACGCCGCTGTGACCGGGGCGGAAAGGCCGGGCTGTTACGGCGACCTGGAGACGGTCTTTCCCATGGGGAAGGACGACCTCCGCCACACGCCGCTCGACTGTTTGCAATGCCCCCTCAAGACCGACTGTCTCCGCCGGGCCATGGCGGCCAGGGACGGGCTGAAGGTGAAGGACGCCATGGTGGACCGGGCCTACGGGGCGGGCATGATGGGATTCTGGGAACGATGGTCGCGGAAGAAGACGATCCACAACCGGATAAAGGAGAAAGCACGATCGAAAGACGCGGGAAAAAAGCGGCGGCCCTGATGGGGGCCGCGGGAGGAGGACCGTGGCGTTCTGGAGCGTAAGGGAAGAACTGAGTCATGCCAACCGGCTCCGGCGATCCTACTACGAACTGCTTCGGGACGAGCTGGACCAGTTCATCGTGGAATACGCCCTCATCGACTCCTACCACAAGTTCCTGGAGCGGGACATCGCCTACCCGTTCGTGGAAAAAAGGGAGCTGAAGCCCCGGGCCCTGCTGCCGGACGTGGAGTATGAGCCCCAGAACGCCTTTCTGGTGATTTTCGTCGAGGATTCCATCCCCGCGGCCCACAAGAAATACATCCGGTTTTTCGACGCGAACCGGACCACCAAGACCAACCTGACCCGTTCCCGCTACCTGCCCCTGGACAAGTCCTTCGACCGGTTCCAGAAATACCTGGAGTCGGCCCATTTCTTCAATTTCCTCAAGGCCCTCCTGCCCATGGACTACGCCCTGCTCATCCAGCGGGACCCGGCCAGCCAGACCCGGAACCGGTACAGCCTCAGCCATTTCCACGTCCGGATCGACTGGCCCATCGCCGATGCGGCCGAATCCATGGCCCGAAACCTGCGCTACATCTCCAAAGACCTCTATGAAAAAGGGGACAAGTACGCCGAAGACATCCAGAAAAAGTTTTTCGAGTACTACGGCCTGCCGGTGATGGTGGGGGGGCGTCGGACCGCGGCCATCGTGGCGGCCCAGTACCTCAAGCGGATTCCCTGCATCAATACCGTATATGCCGGCAGCAGCGAAAGCCGGGCGTTGATCCGCATCTCGGAGCGGGGGGTGACCAAGCTGGTGCTGGTGAAGTACAACCCCGACGAAACGGCCCGGATCGCCGAGGCCAACAGCCTGGGGGTCCGGACCTTCAAGAAGAATTACGTGGCGGCTCGGGATGGAGAGACGAACATCTGCATCCTCCAGGTCACCTATTTTCCCACGGATCAGGCCCGCCCGCCGGAGCACGGCAAACTCCGGGAACTCAAGCCGGACCTCAACTGGCTTACGGTGGGCCGGCAGCAGATCCTGCCCCGGCCCGGGGTGTGGAAATATCCCCCCTGTCCATCCAATTTCATCTATTCATAACGCTTTCATCATCGCGATCTCGTCGCAATCCGGGAATTTGACGCAGAGGAGGCAGTCGCCCCAGATCTTGAGGGGGAGTTCGGACCGGTCGACCCGGTGGAATCCGAACTGCTCGAAAAACCCCGGCCGGTAGGTCAGCGTGAACAGCCGCCTGATCTGATACCGGGTCGCCTCGGTCACCGCGTCCTCCAGGAGCAGGGTCCCGATGCCCTGGCCGGTGAAATCCGGGTGGACCGCCAGGGACCGGATCTCCGCCAGGTCCTCCCAGCAGAACTGGAGGGCGCAGCAGCCCGTCAACTTTCCGGATGCATCGTCCGCAAAGACCGTAAAATCCCGCAGATGATCGTAAATCCGCGTGAGGGGGCGGGGGAGGAGTTCCCCCCGTTTGCCGTAAAGCTGAAGAAGGGCGTGGATCGCCTTGACATCGGAGATGATGGCTTTTCGCATCATGGCGGTGGTTATCGGTTTTCGCTGTAGGGATACCAGTCGCCGGCCCGGAGGTTTTCCACCTTCATGACGGCGACCTCGTTCTGGCGGGTGTTGAAGACGATCTTGCGCCCTTTTTCGCCCCCCACGTCTTCGGACGTCACGCCGATGCGGTGGCGGATAAGGACCTTCCGGGCCATGAGGACGTTTTCCCGGCCGATGTTCTTGGGGGAGACGGCGGGGTTGTGGGCGCCGCCGATGATCTGGGCCTCCAGGTGCTTCGGCTTGGACCCGTCGGAGACCATCATGCGGATGAGGGCCAGGGTGGAGACGTTGCCGTAAACGGCCGTGGCCTTCCGTTTGTCGTCGATAAAGGGGTACAGGAAGTGGTTCATCCCCCCCGCCTTCCGCTTACGGTCGTGGAGGCAGACCGCCACGCAGGACCCCAGCACGCCGGAAATGATGGCCGGCCTGGCCGCCACCATAATGTAGCCCGGCTCGATGAAATAATCGGTGGGGGCGATGTCGGATTGCTGTTTCATGAGGCGGAAAGGATCCGGATGATCTCGCCGGCGATGTCGGGCAGGGGGAGGACCTTTTCGGCGGCCCCCAGCTTGACCGCTTCCCGGGGCATGCCGTAGACCACGCAGGTGTGTTCGTCCTGGGCCAGGGTGACGGCGCCGCTCTCCCGCATGGCCAGAAGCCCGGTGGCCCCGTCGCCGCCCATCCCCGTGAGAATCACCCCCAACCCGTTTTTGCCGGCGTGTTTGGCCATGGACTGGAAAAGGACGTTGACGCTGGGCCGCTGGTAGTGGACCGGGGGCCCGTCCTTGATCCTGACCCGGTACTGGGCCCCGCTCCGGGACAGCACCATGTGGTGGTTGCCGGGGGCGATGAGGGCCCGGCCGGGGACCACCTGGTCGTTGTCCCGGGCCTCCCTCACCTCGATGCGGCAGATGTCGTTGAGGCGATGGGCGAAGGCGGTGGTGAAATTTTCCGGCATGTGCTGCACGATGACGATGCCGGGACTGGCCGGCGGCATCTCCCGGAGGACCATCTCGATGGCTTTGGTGCCGCCGGTGGAGGCGCCGATGGCGATGATCTTGTGGGTCGCCCGGACCGAGGCCAGGGTCGCGGAGGTTTCCTTTTCGGGGGCCGGCGGCCGGGTCGTCGCCGGGGGTTTGGGCGCCTTGGGATTGATCCGGGCGGAGCCCGCCTGGCGGATGGCGTTGGCCAGGCTCCGGGAGACGTCCTGGGTGGAGTAGGCGGACCCGGGCTTGCAGAGCACCTCCACCGCGCCCATGTCCATGGCCTTGAGGGCGGCATCGCTGTTTTTGGGCGTCAGGGACGACAGCACCACCACGGGCATGGGGTAGTGCTTCATCAGCTTGGCCAGGAAAGAGAGCCCGTCCATGCGGGGCATTTCCAGATCGAGGGTGATGACGTCCGGCTTGAGCTTGACGATCTTGTCCCGGGCCACGTAGGGGTCCATGGCGCTTCCCACGATCTCGATGTCCGTGAACTTGGACAGCTCCCGGGTCAGAATCTGCCGGACGATGGCCGAGTCGTCTACTATGAGAACTTTAATCATCGCCTTCGATGTGGAGCATGGTTTGCATGGTGTCCCGGATGGTCTCCGGCGTAAAGGGCTTGTGGATGAAGGCCGCGCCTTTTTCCTTGAGCCGCTCCAGTCGGGCCTCGCTGCCTTCGGTGGAGATCACCACGATGGGGATGTCGGCGGTGGCCGGGTTCTCCCGCATGTGATCGATCATCTCCTCGCCGTTCATCACCGGCATGTTGATATCCACGATCACCACGTCGATCCAGTTGTCGTCGAGCGCCTCAAGCCCCTCCTGACCGTTTCCCGCCTGGAAGGTCTCGCCGATCTCGAGACCGGTCATGCGCAGGGACTTGAGGATCATGGCCCGCATGACTGTGCTGTCGTCTACAATAAGTATGTTGATAGCCATTTTAACCTCTTTATCGCGACCACGCCGGGGGCGTGGGAAATTGGATTGACGGTCCCGTAGGGGCGCGGCGTCAGGATGTGACGGTCATTTCGCCCGTGGATATGTTGAACTGGACCGTCCTGTTGGCGGCGCCGCCCACATCTTCCGTTTCCAGGAGGATGTTGTTTTTCCACAGGATCTTTTTGAGGACGGCGTAATTCTTCTCGCCGATCTTGAACATTTCGTTGTCGCCCTCCGGCCGCGAGCATCCGGCGGCTTTGATCACCACCCGGGATTTTTCGCCGCCCATATTGTAGATCTCATCCAGCAGTTTGGGAACCCCGGTGTCCACGAAGATGCAGGGGTTGGCCTCAGCTTTTTTGGGATCGGATTTCGACAGGGGCAGCATGGCGTGGAGCAGACCGCCGATCTTGGCCACCGGGTCGTAGGCGATCAAGCCCAGGCTCGTCCCCAGCGCGTAGGTCACGATGGTGTCTCCCTCTTTCCCGACCTTCATATTCCCGACTAAGACAATATGTTTCATGGATCCAATTAACTCCAACCATAAAGGGGGTGAATGGCGCCGCCTATGGCGCCTCGGACGACTCCGGGTCGAGGGAGACGCCTTCGTCCAGATAGAGCATCAGGTCGCACTGGCCGTCTTCCAGGGCCAGTTTGGCGGCGGCGGCGGGCGGCGCCGCGGTGACGACGCCGATCTCCTCGGGGGAGAGGATCAGCGGGGCGTTGACGTTGAACATCTTTTTCCGGCCCGCCAGCTCTGGCAGGAGGTTGCCGCAGACGACGTTGATGAGTTCCTTGAGGGCGTCCTGCTGCTCTTCCCGGGTCGTCTCCTCTTCGATGCCCAGCATGTTGGCGGCCAGTTCCGGCAGCACCTCCTCGGAGACCGCCAGGGCCAGCCGCCCCTCGAACTGGCCCGTAAAGGTCACGCCGGCCACCGCCGCCGCGCCGTAATCCATGGGCTCTCTTTCTTCTTCCCGGAAAGAGAACAGAAACGCCAGCTTCTCAAACACATCCTCCGCCACCCGGTAGATCGTCTCTTTTACCTGGTCCGTCATCACGTCCTCCCCGCGCTGTTGTGAATCGCGTTCATGGTGTCCCGGATCTGTTCCGGTGAAAAGGGTTTATGGATAAATGCGACGCCCTGTTCTTTCAGGCTCTCTTTCCGTGTTTCGCTCCCCTCGGTGGAGATGACCAGGACCGGAATGTTTTTGGTCTTGTCGTCGGCTTTCATCCGCTGGATCATCTCCTCGCCGTTCATCACCGGCATGTTGATGTCGGCGATGACGACGTCGATGGGATGTTCGTTGAGGAGGGTCAGCCCCTCCAGCCCGTTGGTTGCCTGGTGGGCCGCCGCGATATCCAGGCCGGCCATGCGAAGGGACTTCAGGATCATGGACCGCATGACCGCGCTATCGTCGACGATCAGTATGTTCATGGGCATAATCGAACCTTTCAACAGGCTCTTTGATGATGGTTTCCCGGACGTCAGACGGCGCCGGACGGATCGGCCAGTTCGTTCGTCCATTGTAGCGTATGACTGGCCACCAGTTCAAGCGTCCCGATTTTGGCGTTGAGCCGTTTGGTGGCCGCCGGAGATGCTTTGTATTTCAATCCCTCTTTTCCCATGCCGATGCCGATGGTCAGGCACAGGACGTTGCTGACATGGAGGAGATCCGCCAGAAGGGAGGGCGGGTCCATCCCGTCCGGAACGTGGCTCCAGCGGACGGCTTCGATCAGTTCCCGGGGAAAATGCCAGGCCGAGAGGATCCGGCCGCTCAGGGCCGCGTGGTCGATCCCCAGCACGGCGGCTTCCGCAGCTTCGAAGGAGACTCCCTCTTCGGTTTTCCGTTCGATGTCGTCCGACGCATCGGCCACGTAAGGTCCCAGAACCCGCTTCCCGATATCGTGGAAGATCCCGGCGGTGAAGGCGGTCCGGCCCCCATCGACCCGGACCGCTTCCGCCAGGTTCTCCGAGGCGATGGACACCCCCAGGGCGTGCCGCCAGAGGTCCCCGGCCGGCAGGTCGTATCCGGCGACCGGCGCCGACAGCAGGCCATGGGCCCACGCGGCCAGAACCGCCTGGGCCAACCGCTCGCCGCCCATCATTTCATGGGCGTGGGGGATCGATTTGGCGTTTCGGGGAAGGCCGAAATACCCGCTGTTGATTAGATTGAGGGCGATGTCGGCGATCCGGGAATCCGCCGCGTCCAGCCGTCCGGAGACGGCGGCGGCGGACGAAGTCCGGATGTCGAGCAGCGCCCCGGCCGCATCCCGATGCCGGGCGGCGAAGGCGGCTGCGTCGGTCTCGATCCGTTCCACGATCTCAGGATTCATGGTCTCCCCTTTTCATTAAACCCCTTGCCCTGTTCTCTCGGGCATCTATTCCTTTTCGGTCGTTTCCGGCAGCGCTTTC
This sequence comes from Desulfobacteraceae bacterium, assembly GCA_011389855.1. Lineage (GTDB taxonomy): Bacteria > Desulfobacterota > Desulfobacteria > Desulfobacterales > JAABSP01 > JAABTD01. The sequence continues at coordinate 59,025 of JAABTM010000001.1, read as the reverse complement.
CGTTTTTGGGAAGCTTGCCGCTCCCAGTCCTCGTCCAGGAGAAACGTGTCGTCGTCGCTTTCCGGAAGGTAGGCTTGCCGGGATTGCCGGTCCTGACGCCGCGGTCCGGCGGCCCCGCCTTTGGCGCCGATGAGCCCCAGCAGCTTTCGGACATAGGTTTTGATGTGATACACCTGCCCGTTGATCCCTTCCAGGGCCGCGGTCATGTTCTCGGCGGAACCGGTGTTTTCCTGGGTGACCTTGTCGATCTCCGACATGGCGGAGTTGATTTGCTGAATGCCCTGAGCCTGTTCCTGGGAGGCGGCCGTCACCTCGGTCAGCAGGGATTCCACCTTTTTGGCGCCATCGGCCACGCTTTTGAAGGCGTCGTTGGTCTTGAAGACAACCTCGGAGCCGTTCTGGATGCCCTGAATGGAAGCCTCGATGAGGTCCGCCGTGTTCCGGGCCGCGTCGCTGGAGCGGATGGCCAGGTTCCGGACCTCCTCGGCCACCACGGCGAACCCGGCCCCCACCTCGCCGGCCCGGGCCGCCTCCACGGCCGCGTTGAGGGCCAGGAGGTTTGTCTGGAAGGCGATCTCCTCGATGGTCTTGATGACCTTCCGCGTCTCTTCGCCGGTCTTGGAGATGTCGGCCATGGAATCGGTCAGCCGGGACATGGACCGGGCCGCGTCCCCGACCACCTGGCCCGTCTCCGACATCACGCCGCTGGCGTGCTTGAGGTTTTCGGCGCTCTGCCGGATCATGGAATTCATTTCCTCCAGGGATGCGGAGGTCTCTTCCACGGACGAGGCCTGCCGGGAGGCGCCGTCGGTGAGATGCTGACTGGTCTCGGCCACCTGTTCAACGGCCAGATTCACTTCCGTGCTGATGTCGTCCAGCCCGACGGTCACTTCCGAGATGGGGCGGATGAAAAACCGGTTGACGATGAAGAGCAGGATGGAGACCAGGAGCACGCTCATGACCACCACCTTGACGACGATCGAGACGATGAGATCGTTCAGGGCCTCCTGCATGAACCGGGTGGTGAAATACACTTCGACGGTCCCAATGGTCTTGCCCTCGTACTGGATGGGTTCTTCCTTGACCACGTATCCGTTTTCCATGGCGCCTTCGGCGTCCACGACCGCCCAGTCGGCGTTCCGCTTCTTGGCGGCGAAAACGGTCTTGCCGTCGGATTCCCGGACCACCACGCCGTAGACCCGTTTGTCTATCATCTCCAGTTCGATGAGCTTTTCCGTCAGGCTTTCGTCCAGGAACCAGAGCGGCCTCTGGATGCCGTTGGCCAGCCGCTTGGCGATGGGATCGATCATTTCGTTGAAATTTTCGGCCATCCGACCCCGTTCCCGGACATAATCGTAGATGCTGAAGCTCGCGGCCACCAGAATGGAGACCAAGATCATGATCACCGTGACCGTCCCCATCTTTTTTCTCACGCCCATTTGTTTCATTATCGTCCTTTCTTCTTCCCCCCTATAAATCGGTTTTGGCGCCGCCGCTGCTGATGGTGGTGCGGCCCGTCGACAGGTCGAAATGGACCGTGCGGCTGGCCGTGCCGCCAACCTGTTCCGCTTGCAGCAGTACGTTGTTTTTCCAGAGCAGTTTTTTCAAGACCGTGTAATTCCGCTCTCCGATCTTGAACATCGCGTCGTTGCCCAGCGGCTTTCCGCATCCGGCCACCTTGACGATGAGGCGCGATTTCTGTCCCCCCATGTGGTACAGGGTCTTGAAAAGCGTGGGAACCCCGGTGTCCACGAACATGTAGGGATTGGCCCTGGCCTTCTGGGGATTGATGCTCGACAGCGGAAGCATGGCGTGGAGCAACCCCCCCACCTGGGCCACGGGGTCGTAGACCATCAGCCCCAGGCAGCTTCCCAGCGCATGGGTCACGAGCATGTCCTCCCGCTCCCCGGTTTTCATGTCCCCTACGTAGACGACGTGTTTCATTGAAACACCGAGGGACAGAGGGACAGAGGGACAGAGGGACAGAGGGACAGAGGGACAAAGGGACAGAGGGACAGAGGGACAAAGGCCCAAGGGTGGAAGATCATATGCGCCGGGAACAACGGATGTATCAAAAAACCAAGGCGCCGAGCGCCTGTAACGCTCACCCTCTGTCCCTCTGTCCCTTTGTCCCTTTGTCCCTTCATTTCTTATACACCGCCGGCCGCACATAGTGAAATTTATGGGAAATGGCCGACAGCCCCTCGGAATGGCCGACGAAGAGGTATCCGCCGGGCTCCAGGTAGTTCCAGAACCGGTTGATGAGCCGCTGCTGGGTGGATCGGTCGAAATAGATCATGACGTTTCGGCAGAAGATGACGTCGAAGGGTCCTTTCATGGGCCATTTGTCGATGAGATTGAGCCGCGCCAGCCGGACCATGGCCAGCACCGGATCCTTGACCCGGTACAGGGGCGGCGCGTCCGGGGCGGCCAGGGCCGTCTTGACGAAATATTTCTGCAGCAGGTGTCCGGGGATCTCCCGCAGCGCCTCCCTCGGAAAGGTCGCGCGCCGGGCCTTTTCCAGCATCCGGGTGGAGATGTCCGTCGCCAGGATCTTCACGTCCCTCAGATCGATGTCCGGCATGGCCTCCCGGATGAAAATGGCGAGGGAGTAGGGTTCTTCCCCCGACGAGCAGGCGGCGGTCCAGAACCGCATCCGCCGTCGGTGGACGGTGGGCAGAACGTGGTCCCGCAGGTAATCGAAATGGGCCGGTTCCCGGAAAAAGCTCGTCTTGTTGGTGGTCATGACGTCCACCATCATCCCCAGTTCCCGGCTCCCCGCTTCGCTCTCGATATAATGGATGTACGCGTCGAAACTCTCCATGCCCAGGGCCCGGAGCCGCTTCATGAGCCGGGCCCGCACCAGGGCTTCTTTGCCCGCCTTGAGGTGGATGCCGCAGAGTTCGTAAACGATCGCGCTGATCTTTTTAAACTGTTTCTCGTTCAGTTCCGCCGTCATCGCTTTGGCTAAGTTCATTGATCGCCTGCTTTTCTGAATGGGAATCATTGGCCAGCCGCACCAAGCCGCCGACGTCGAGGATCAGGCCGACCCGGCCGTTGGGCATGATGGCGCTGCCCGAGATGCCGGGGATGTCGCCCAGGGCATCCCCCAGGGTCTTGATGACGATCTGCTGGCTTCCGATGAGTTCGTCCACCAGGAGGCCGACCTGCCGCCGGTCGTCTTCTATCACCACCACGATGGCCTTTGTGGGGTCCGCGGCGGCGTCGGGGATGTCGAAAAGGCGGCCGAGCCGGAACATGGGTATCAGCTTGCCCTGGAGGGAGAGCATCTCCCCCCGGTTGAAAACCCGGGACAGGTCCGCGGCCGAGGGCTGGACTGATCGCACGATGGAGATGGTGGGGATGACGAATTTCTGCTCACCGGCCCGGATCACCATGCCGTCGATGATGGCCAGGGTCAGGGGCAGGCTCATCTTCACCGCGGACCCCTGTCCGGGCCAGGATTTCACCTCCACCTGCCCCCGGAGGGATTCGATATTGGTCTTGACTACGTCCATGCCCACGCCCCGGCCCGAGACCTCGGAGACGCTCTGGGCCGTAGAGAACCCGGGCTGGAAAATCAGGCTGAAGACTTCTTCGTCCGACAACCCGTCGATGGACTGAATCAGCCCCCGCTCCAGGGCCTTGGACAGGATCGCCTCCCGGTCGAGCCCCCGGCCGTCGTCCCGGATCTCCACCACCACGTTGCCCGCCGAGTGGTAGGCCGAGAGCTGGACGATGCCGTTGACCGGCTTGCCGGCCCGTTCCCGGTCCTCGGGGCTCTCGATGCCGTGGTCCACGGCGTTGCGCACCATGTGAACGAGGGGGTCGTTGATGATGTCCACCATGTTCCGGTCGATCTCGGTATCCTCCCCTTCGTTGAGAAAGGAGACGTTCTTGCCCGCCTTCCGGGCCAGATCCCGCACCAGGCGCGTCATTTTCTGGAAAGTTCCCTTGAGGGGGATCATCCGCATGGACATGCTCATGCGCTGGAGTTCCCGGACGATCTTACTGGTCTGCCCCACTTTTTTGGACAGCTCGTGGCGGCCCCCCGAGGCCACCGTCTCGTCCTGGACCACCATGGAATGGGCCACCACCAGCTCCCCCACCATGTCGATGAACCGGTCGAGGCGCTCCACCGGCACCCGGATGGAGGAATCCTTAATCCCCCGGCTCGGCTCGGATTTCTCCTGTTTCCGGTCCGGGGCCTCCGCGTCTTGCCAGGGGGGGGCTTCGGCTTTGGCGGGGGCCGGTTCCGGCGGAGACGGGGGAGCGGCCGCTTCTTCCGGGGGCGTCGATTCGGGTTCCGGGGGCGCCGGTTCGGGTTCCGGTTCGGTCGGAGCGACCGGGGCCTCCGGTTCGGGGGCGGGGGTTTCGGCCGCGATCCGGGATTCGGAGATCCCGGCGGCCTCGGGGTCGGTCAGGACGGCTAGGAGTCCGTCATAGGACGCCGGCTTCGAATAGGAAGACCCGTCCAGGGCGGACTGGACTTCGCCCATGGTTTCCTTGAGGGCGTCCAGGGACCGGAGGGCCAGGTCGGCATACCCGCCGGCGAACTGGATTTCCCCGTCCCGGACCCGGCTCAGCAGGGTCTCGGCCAGGTGGGCCAGATCGGAGACGAGGTTTAGTTCGAGAAAGGAGGACGTCCCTTTGATAGTGTGGAAGGCCCGGAAGACCGTGCTGACGGCGTCCATGTCGCCGGGGTCCGATTCCAGGGACAGAAGGGCCTCTTCGGCGTTGATCAGCAGGTCGCTGCTTTCCACGATAAAGGCTTCCATCAGGTCGAGGTCGGCCTCTTCGGGGAGTTGGTAGGTTTGCGGGTTGCTAGTTGCAGATTCGGGCCGGCTTGGGGGTTCCGGCGTCGGAACGGCTTCTGGCTCCGGGGCGGCTGCGACAATGGGCTCGTCCGCGGGAGTCGGGTCGGCGGCGGAAGGGAGGGCCGTTCCTTCTTCAAGGGCGTGCATGGCGGCTTCGATGGCGTGGCCCAGGGCGGAGATGCCGTCGGAGAAAGTCGGGTCGGCCGGGTCCGGGGACAGAAGGGCATCGGCGTGGGACGCGGCCTTGGCCGCGGCGGTCCGCGCCGGTTCGGGGACGCCGTCGTCTCCGGCCAAGGCGTCCAGTCTGTCTTTCAGCCGGGCGAGGTCGCCGTCGCTGTCTCCGGGTTCGATTTGGAGCAGCAGCGTGGCTGCGTCGTTTAAGGCTTGCATCGTTTCGTTCGCCAAAGGGTCCTCCATGCGCTAAAAGTCGGTCCTCAGAATCACTGCGTCAGGTTAGGGATCATGGTGCGGAGGAAATTCTTGTCGTCTTCGTCGATCTTCCGGAGGCCTTCCATGAGCAGGTGCATGAAGTCCCCCACTTCCGGCGCCTCCATCTCTTCCGGCGACAGGCCGGGGATGAACTTGAACCGGCCCTCCTTCATCTTGAGCAGTTCGAAAAACGCCTCCTGCCCCTCTTTGTTGCGGTACCGGGCGCTGATGAGTTCCCCTTCCCGAAAGGAGAGATAGGCCGACTCCCGGGGGAGCTTCAGGGTCAGCACGCCGGTCTTCTGGTTGACGTTGAGGGTCTGGAAGAGTTCGGCCGGCGGCATTTCCGACAGCTTGCCGGTCATGCCCGAGGCGAATTCCTCGGACCGGGCCAGGTTGATCTCGGCCATCCGCCGGGCCAGGAGCCGGGTGAAGTTGAGCTGAAGGCCGGGGATCTCGTTGAGGACCTTTTTGAAATCCTTGGCGCCGATGAAAAGCACCGTGCTCGGCTCCACCACATTGATGGTCGCGCCCACCGGATCGCCGGACAGGAGGCTCATTTCGCCGAAGACATCCCCCGAGCCCATGAAGGCGATGGACATGCCGTCCTCGCTGACCACCTCCACTTTGCCGGTGACGATGATGAAGAGGTTGCGGCCGGGTTCCCCCTTGCGCAGGATCACGTCGTCCTCCTGGAAATTGTTGTGCCGCAGCAAGGAGACAATGTCCCGGATCTCGTCCTCCTGGAGGCCCTTGAAGATCGAAAAGCTGCTCAGCAGGCTGACCACGGCGCCCATGTAATTGTCGGGCTTGCCTTCGGGGGCCCGGGGCGCCTCCGCCTTGGCGGGCTGTTTGTACTTGAACAGGATGCGGCCGGTGCAGCCGCTGCATTTGTAGGCCGGGTTCGGATCGATGTTCGTTTCGCCCTGGGTCTGGAGCAGCTTGAGCACGTCCCTGGCCAGGATCAGGCAGGGGGCCTTGTTGACGGGCACCCGGAATATCTTGCCCGAGAGCTGGAATTCGTCCCCGGTTTCGTACAGGGGGCAGTTGTCGTTTTTGATGATCCGGAACACCGGGGGGCCTTCGGCGGCGGGCAGGGTCTTGCGCTCCATCTGAGAGTGGAGGTCCTTGTTGAGTTCCAGCAATTCCGGGGAGATGGACGGTTTGTCGCCGTCGGCGCCGTTCGCCGCCGGGGGGTCGGTCGAAGGGGCGGCCTCCCCTTTGGGTCGGATGGCGAAGGCATGACCGCATTTGGAGCAGCGGAATTTGGCGCCCTCCTTCTTGATGCGGCTTTCATCGACCTTGAAGGCGGACCGGCATTTCTCGCATGTGATCTTCATGGCAAGACCTGTTGTTTCCACTATAGATTCACCGTGATGTAGTACGCCCGGTCCTTGCGCTGCAGGAGTACCACCGCCGATGAGCGGTTCCGGTATTTGACCACCGTCTTTTTGAAATCCGCCATACCTTCGACGGGGGCGTCGTCGATGGCCCGGATCACGTCACCCGGCCGGACCCCGATCTCGGCCAGATGGGACCCCGGCTTCACCTGGGAGATCACGATGCCCCGGATCTTCGGATGGTCCTTCGCCCGGATGCCGAAGAGCTGGAAGGCCAGTTCGTCGATGCGGTCCGCCGGAAAGACCGCCGTCCGGGCCTGGAGGGTCTTCTTTTCACCGTCGCGCCAGACGGTCAGCCCGACCGTTTCCCCCGAGGGGATGGACCGCAGGATTACGCGATAATCTGGAACCGACGCCACCGGTCGTCCCTTGACGGTCAGGAGAATGTCCCCGCTCCGGATGCCCGCCTTTTCGGCGGGTCCGCCGGTTTCGACCGTTTTGACCACCACGCCGCCGATGCCCCGGGGCAGGTTCATGTACCGGGCCACCCGGAAGTCCAGCTCCTGGACGATGAGGCCCAGCCAGCCGGGGATGACTTCCCCGTACTCGATGAGATCGGCGATGATCCGCTTGGCCGAGTTGATGGGGATGGCGAATCCGATCCCCTGGGCCTTGGCGTAGATGGCGGTGTTGATGCCGATGAGTTCGCCGTTGATGTCGAGCAGGGGGCCGCCGCTGTTGCCCGGGTTGATGGAAGCGTCGGTCTGGATGAAATTGTGATAGACCCGGTCCTCGGTCCGGATGGACCGGTTGACGGCGCTGACGACGCCGGTGGTGACGGTGTGGGAGAAGCCGAAGGGGTTGCCGATGGCGATGACCGTCTCCCCGATCATCAGGTCGTTGGAATCGCCCATTTTCATCTCCGGCAGGGGCTGTTCGGTATCGATCTGGAGCAGGGCCAGGTCCGAGGCCGCGTCCATGCCGGCGATTCGGGCGTCGAATTCCCGTTCGTCCTGGAGGGTCACGATGATGGCGCCGGCCCCGGCCGCCACATGGGCGTTGGTGAGGATCAGCCCTCCGTCGCCGTCGATGATCACGCCGGAACCTAGATTGGCCCGCTCGTACCGTTCCCGCGGGTCGGGTTCGAAAAAGTCCCGGAAAAACCGGTCGAAAAAGGGATCCATCCGAAAGCCGTGAAAGGGGCTCCGACGAACCTCTTGCCGTGACCCGACGTTGACCACCGCCGGCCCGTAGGCGCGCACCGCTCGGACCACCGGGGTCTCCCGGTCGAAACCGGCGGCGGGGGCCGGGAAAAGCGTCGCGAGGGCCAGGAGCCACAGGGCCGCCATGAGGGCCGCAGGGAGGAAGCGCCGGGCCGCTTTTTTTCTTTTCGTTATTGGCATTGACTCCGATTTGGCCTATAGTAATCGTTTATCGTCGCTCCTTGCAGCGAATCTGAAGGCAACAACAATACGACAGGGCCACCCTTATATATATCATGAAGATCAAAAGCATTCAAGACATCTTACCGACCGTTTATCAGCCCAGCCGGTACCTCGGATCGGAGGTCAACCGGGTCCGGAAAGATCCTGACCGGGTGCGGCTCCGGTTCGCCCTGGCCTTTCCCGACCTCTACGAGATCGGCACGTCCCATTTCGGGCTCCAGATCCTCTACCATATCCTCAACGGCCGGCCCGACACGGCGGCCGAACGGGTTTTCGCGCCCGGTCCGGATATGGAGGCGCGGCTGCGATCCGCCGGGCTCCCCCTGACTTCCCTGGAGACCCGAACCCCCCTGGGCGAGTTCGATATCCTGGGGTTCAGCCTCCTCTACGAACTCAACTACACCAACGTGCTGACGATCCTCGATCTGGCCGGCCTCCCCTTTTACGCCCGGGACCGGGGCCCGGATCATCCCCTCGTCGCGGCCGGCGGCCCCTGCACCTGCAACCCGGCCCCGCTCGCCCCGTTTTTTGACGCCATGGTGATCGGTGAAGGGGAGGAGGTCGTCGTAAGGATGACGGATGCCTGGCTCGAATGGAAAGAGCGCGCGACGGGGGACCGGGACCGGCTTTTGGAGGCCTGGGCCGGCCTCCAGGGGGTCTACGTGCCGGGCCTTGAATCCCGTTTACCCAAATATTCCGACTGTATACCGGTTCGACGGGCCATTGTCAACGATCTTGACGCGGCCCCGTTTCCCTCCCGGCCCGTGGTCCCCTACGGCAAGCCGGTCCACGACCGGCTGCGGCTGGAAATCGCCCGGGGCTGCACCCGGGGCTGCCGGTTCTGCCAGGCGGGCATGATCTACCGGCCGGCCCGGGAGCGGTCCCCGGAGGGATTGATGGATCTGGCCCACCGGGGGCTGACGGCCACCGGGTACGAAGATCTCTCCCTCATGTCGCTGTCCACGGGGGATTACGCCGCCATCGCCCCCCTGCTGGCCCGGCTCATGGACCGGTGCGCCGCCGACCGGGTGGCCGTCTCCCTGCCGTCCCTCCGGGCGGGCGCCCTTACCCCCGAGCTGATGGAACTGATCCGGCGGGTGCGCAAGACCGGGTTCACCATCGCGCCCGAAGCCGGGAGCCAGCGCCTCCGGGATGTCATCAACAAGAACATCGCGGAAGCCGACATCGTGGAGACCGTGGAAAACGCCTTCCGCCTGGGGTGGCAGGTGATCAAGCTCTATTTCATGATCGGCCTTCCCACCGAGACCCAGGCCGATCTGGAGGAGATGGTCGCGCTGGTGGACCGGCTCCGGCGGTTCAAGGGGCCGGGGGGGCGGCGGCCCAAGATCAACGTGAGCGTGGGCACGTTCATCCCCAAACCCCACACCCCGTTTCAATGGGCCCCCCAGCTCTCCCTGGACGAATCCCGTGAGCGGATCGACTGGCTCCAGGAGCGGATACGGGGCGGCGGGGTGCGGCTGAAATGGCAGAACCCCAAAGCCAGCCTGCTGGAGGGGCTGTGGGCCCGGGGCGACGAGCGGCTGGCCCCCCTGCTGGTCGCGGCCTACGAGCTGGGGTGCCGGCTGGACGGGTGGAGCGACCACCTGGATTTCGACAAATGGGAAGAAGCCCTGGGCCGGGAGGGGATCGATATGGACGCCTACACGACCCGTTGCCGGGATCTGTCGGAACCGCTGCCCTGGGACAACATCGATATCGTGGACAAGGACTTTCTGAAGGCGGAATGGGAAGGGGCCCTGGCGGCCGCGCCCACCGGCGACTGCCGGGACGGCGATTGCAACGCCTGCGGCGTCTGCGATTTCGAAACGGTCATGCCCCGGATATGGCCGCCGGAGGCGGCGGATCTCCGGGCGATGCCGCCGGCCGCTGGATCGGCGCGACACCGGTCCGGAAAGAACGGGTTCCGGAAGGTCCGGGTCGCTTTCGCCAAGGAGGGGGACGCCCGGTATTTCGGCCACCTGGAGATGGTCAACATTTTTGTCCGGGCCCTGCGGCGGGCCGCCGTGCCGGTCCAGTACTCCCAGGGGTTTCACCCCATGCCCAAGATCGCTTTTTCCGATCCGCTCCCCGTCGGCATGGAGAGCCGGTGCGAGCGCTTCGACCTGTCGGCGTCGGCGTCTGTCCGGCCCGAAGATCTCGTGGAGCGGCTCGATGCCCACCTGCCGGAGGGGCTCCGGGTCCTGTCGTGCCGGCCCTTGGCCGCCGGAAAGGACCGGTCCGGCGGGGACCGCATCGACAGGTACGAGGCGACGCCCCCCCGGGACCGGCCCTTCGACCGGGGTCCGATTCAGGGGTTTCTGGACCGGACGGAATGGGTCGTTTCCCGGACGAACCGCAAAGGAAAGTTGAAAAAGATCGATTTAAAGGATATGATCCAGGAGATTGATCTGAACGATTCGGGACGGCTGATGCTGTCCCTTCGGAACGCACCCGGCAAGACCGTTCGGCCGGCGGAGGTTCTCCGGGAGATCTTCGCTCTCCCCGAGGAGGAGATCAAACAGTCCAGGATCGTCAAAACAGCGACAGCAGCGATAGCGGAGCGTCATGTACAAACAGCTGGTCATTAACGCGGCGGATCACGAAACCCGGGTGGCCCTCCTGGAAGACGGGACCATCGCCGAACTCTATATCAAACGCCGGGACGACGCGGACATCGCCGGCAACATCTACAAGGGGCGGGTCCAGCGGGTGCTGCCCGGCATGCAGGCCGCCTTTGTGGACATCGGCCTGAGCCAGGCGGCCTTCATCTACGTCAACGACATCCTGCCCATCGATTATTCCCGGTTCGAGCGGCTTTTCGAAGACGACGACGAGGAGGCGGAGGAAGCGCTTCCGGAAGAGGCGGAAGATCCCCCTCCGCCGCGGACGCCCAAAAACCATCATATCGAGGATCTGCTGGCCGAAGGCCAGGAGGTGCTGGTTCAGGTCTCCAAGGGCCCCATGGGCACCAAGGGCTCCCGGGTGACCACCTATATCTCCCTGCCGGGCCGGTTCCTGGTGCTGATGCCCACGTCCGATCACGTGGGGGTCTCCCGACGCATCGAGGACGACGCCGAGCGGACCCGGCTCCGGGATCTGGTGGCCCGGCTTCGGCGGGACGACATGGGTTACATCCTCCGCACCGCCGCCGAGGGCGTCGAGGAGTCGAAGATCCTCTACGAAATGGCCTTCCTGCGGAATCTCTGGGAGGCGATCCAGGAAAAATTCAAGACCGCGTCCACCCCCTCCCGGCTCCACCGGGAGCTGACCGTCAGCCTCCGGGCGGTCCGGGATTTGCTGCTCAACGATGCGGAGCGGGTGGTGATCGACTCCCGGAAAGGGTACGACGCCATCCGGTCGTTTCTGGACACCTTCATGCCCAGCCTCAAGGATTCCGTGGCCCTTTACGAAGAGTCCGAACCCATCTTCGACGCCTACAACCTGGAGGGGGACATCTCCCGGGCCCTGAAACGGAAGGTCTGGCTCAAGTCGGGGGGGTACATCATCATCGAGCAAACCGAGGCCCTGGTGGCCGTGGACGTCAACACCGGCCGCTACGTGGGCAAGCACAACCTGGAGGAGACCATCCTCAAGACCAACCTGGAGGCGGTCAAGGAGATCGCCTACCAGATCCGGCTCCGGGACATCGGGGGGATCATCATCATCGACTTCATCGACATGGAGAAGAAGTCGAACCAGGAAAAGGTCTACAACGCCCTCAAGGAGGCGGTGAAAAAGGACCGGTCCAAGACCCACATCCTGCCCATGTCCGAACTGGGGCTTATGCAGATGACCCGGAAGCGGGTCCGCCGGTCCCTGACCCGGACGCTGTGCGAACCCTGTTTCTACTGCGAAGGCGAGGGCTACCTCATCTCCCGCCAGACCATCTGCTACAACATCTACCGGGAGATCCTGCGGGAATCCAGGGACATTCGGGGGGTGAAGCTGACCTTGCGGGTCAACCCGGAGATCGCCGACCTGCTCCACGGCGAAGAAAACGGGATCATCGGCGCCCTGGAGGGACGCATCGGCAAGCAGATCGTGATCTATCCCAGCGCCGACTTCCACATGGAGGAGTTCGACGTCTTCGAAATCCTCCGGGAATAGCCGGGCTTAGACCGTCGCCCTCGTCCACCCCCGCGCCAGGAGACTGTTATGACCGAGGACATGTTCACGAGAAACGCGGCCGTTTCCGGCTGGAAGCCAAGAACCTTCGACGACGACGCCCAGTCCGTCCGGGTGGTGGCCGTGACCGAAAACCCGGTCCGGATCTGGGACTGGGAGCGGAAGGGGTTCATCAACGAAATCCTCCTCATCGACGGGGCGACCCTTTCCGACAGCGGCCGCATCCCGCTCCTCGACTCCCACAACCGCACCAGCATCAACGGCGTCCTGGGCAGCGCCCGCAATTTCCATAAAAACGGCAATACCCTGGAAGCCGAGGTGGTCTTCTCGGAGACCGACGCCGGCCGAAACGCGGCCCTCAACGTCCGGGACGGCCACCTGACCGATTTCTCCGTAGGATATCACCCCATCGAGGCCGTCTACCTGGAGGCGGGGGAGACCCAAGAGATCGAGGGCCGCGCCTTCCAGGGCCCCGCGAAGGTAACCTCGAAGTGGCGGCTCCGGGAACTCTCGGTCACCGCCATCGGCGCCGACCGCGCCGCCACGGCGCGATCCCTGGATGGAAGAGATGCCGATGCATCAAACGGCCGCGCCGACGCCCCCAACGGAGGGGACAACGCCCCGCTGGCCCCGGACCCGCCCGAACCCGTCAATGGGACGACCGCGGGGACGACCGCGTCGCCGCCGGAGAACGATGGGCGGGGGGAGCGGTCCATGGCCGGAACCGCTGCGCGATCCGGGGAAAAAAAGCCGACCTCTATGGTCGATATGTTCTTTTACGCACTGGCCGTTTTTATGATTCTGGCGTTTCTTAGGGGGTTGTTTTAGGCGACCATTCAATGGGAATTCGACGGTGGGCGTTTCGGATGGTTACGTTTTTGAATATATGATAAAGTCCTCAGATAAAAAAGGCAAGTCAACGCAGGAACTGATTGATTCTGCGGGTTACCCCTTGATCAACACCTAAAAATATTATATATTGGTATAAATCGATGATGGGGAGACTATCATGCAAAAGAACACCAGTATAACCCTTGGAAGGCATTTTGATGCCTTTATCGCCCAGCAGGTTCAAAGTGGCCGATTTGCATCTGCGAGCGAAGCGATTCGAGCCGGCCTCAGGCTACTGGAAGAAAGGCAACTTAAACTTGCCGCGTTGCAGAGAGCCTTGGAAGAGGGTGAGAAAAGTGGTCCTGGCGATTATTCATTAAGTAGCCTGATTACCGAGCTTGACGAAGAAAGCGGGATAAAGTGACCACGGATCAGTCTTTCCGACTTACCAAAATGGCCGTTGAGGATTTGCGGGGTATCGGCAGGTACACACAAGAGCAATGGGGGCTGGAACAACGCAATATTTATCTGGCAAGGTTGGATGATGCCTTTCACACGATTGCACGTCAACCTCTCATAGGCAAATCATGCGATTATATCCGAAAAGGATACCGGAAATATCACGCAGACAGGCATCTTATTTTTTACATTTGCACTACAACCCATATTGAAATCATTCGCGTACTTCATGATCGAATGGATGTTGAAAGTAAGCTATAGACAAAGTCAGATTAATTCGAGACATGAGAAAAAAGAAATGAAAAATCCGTCATTCCCAAAAAGACGGCATAAACAACTGCTGAAAGAATAATCCTGGGTTCAACAATTATTGTCCTATGCACAAGTTTCAAAGGTACAGAAAAATTTGACAATGCCGGATCAATGCTGAAATTTCTGAAAAACAGTAGATAAGGAAATTATTACAAAGGAAAACGGTATATTGAAAATGCCACATAACCCGGCGGCCCAGCGGACAAATTGGGGGCTTTTGCGATATCAGGACAACATCCATATCGTCGTTGTCTCGCGCAAATTTTCCGGCAAAAGCGAAAATGAGAAGCAGGACATGCTATGGCGCGTGATCGAAACCAGCGACCTGAGCGAAATGGATAAGAACAAGATATCCTTGCTGGCGCCGTACAGCCCGGAAGAGCTGAAATAGACCCGCTCCCATGACCAAAAAACTCCTGATCATCATCCCTTCGGTGCTGCTCCTGCTGGGCGTCGTGATTACGCTTCCGCTCTACGCCATCTATCAGCGGGACGCCAAGACCGTCCGGAACCTTGCCGAAAAGCTTCGCGCCGGCGAGATCGAGAAGATCAGCCCGGCTCAGATGGACCGGTTCGAGAAGATCCAGGAGGGGTTCCTGGCCCATATGGATCTGATGGAAAGGGAACTGGCCGCGCTCAGGGCCGCTTACCGGGACCAGCTCGCCGAGACCCTCGAAACCCAGGGACCGCCGGACCGGCGGCGGATGGACCGGCTGATGACCTTCCACTCCTTTTCCGAGACTTTGCCGGGACTGGGGGGGCGGGAATGGTGGCAGGGGGACCTGGAAGAGGAGCTGGAAGCCGAAATCGCCTTTGTCCGCTCCTGGCAGGAACACAACATCGAAGTCCGGATCACCCGGGACCTGCGGGAGCGGCTGGCCGTCATCCGATCCGCCGTCGCCGAACATCCCCATATCCGGAAGGCGGAATCGGGATACGCCCTCCGGGCCCGGCGCTATCTCATGCGCCAGACCATCGAATCGGTGATGACCCTGGAGGCCAACCCCGACGCCGAATCGGTGCTGATCGAAATGCTGCCGACGGTCGCCGATTTCGAAGCCGTTCGGATTCCCCTGATTCTCATCCATGACCGGCTGGAAGCGGGCGAGCCGCTCGCCGCCTCCGACGAGAAGTTGTGGCGCGCCATCCGGGACGGCCTGGACAAGATCCGCCGCCGGACCGCCGAGCGGTCTTTTGTGATGGAGCGGGTGGTTGCCGACCTCCTGGAGGGAATCGATCCCCAGGAGCGGCGGGATCTCCTGAATCACGGCGTCGCCGTGCTGAAAGCGCACTACCTCTTCGACCTCGCTCCCCGGGCCTGGCCCGGGGGCGTGTCGCCCCTGCCGGCGGTTCTGTTGTCGGATGTGGAAGATCATCACGGTCCCTCGGGCCGGGTGGTCCGGCGGCTCTGCCGGGAGCCCATCTATCTGGCGGAGCTGGAAAGCGTCAGGGCGGCGACGGCTGTCCGGGTTTATCGCACGGCCCTGTTGACGGTCCTGAAGCGGATCCTCGACCGGATCGCCGACGACCAATGGCGGCGCATCGATATCGGCCGGCTGGACCGGCTTTTCCACCGCATCGATGAATTCTCCCCCCCGGACAAACCCTATTTGAAAAAATGGCGGGCTATTTTCGCCCGTGAAAAAGCGGATCTGCTCTGGCTGAGGCCGCTGGTCAAACGATGGGTCTATTCCGACATGCCGGCGGACCGGGCCGTGGTCCTAAAACGGATCAAAGACCACTTCGCGCGGCTGTGCCGGAAGGCGGACCGGTTGGGGGAAGGGCCCTGCCGGGACGTCCACTGAGCGGCGCCTATGCCCGCCTTTGCAAATGGGCCGTGGAAGGACGGGATTTCACCGTCGAACACCACCGCCAAAATTCGCCGGTGCTGGTGACGGCGCCCCACGGCGGACGGATCGAGCCGGGAACCGGCGGACTGGCGGCGGCCATCGCCGGGGACCGGTTTTCCCTTTATTGTTTCCGGGGGTGTCTGGAAAGCGGCAACCGGCGGCTTCATCTGCCAAGCCATCTTTTCGACGAGCCCCGGGCCCTGGCGGCCCTGAAGCGGGCCGATGTGGTGGTCGCGGTACACGGCCACCGGGACGTTGAAACCGCGTTTGTGATGGTCGGAGGGCTGGACGGGGAACGGCGTCGGCGGATCGCCGTCGAATTGGCGCGGGCCGGTTTTCCGGTCCGGCCGCCATCGGCGGGGCTGGCGGGGGAACATCCGGCCAACATCTGCAACCGGGGGCGTTCAGGGAAAGGGGTTCAGATGGAGGTCAGCGCCGCCTTGCGACGGCGGTTGAGGCGTGATCCCGACGGGATGGCGCGCCTGGTTCGGGCGGTGCGGCGGGGCATCCTCCTCGACGGGTCGGATGGCGAGGTCAGGCCCCCTTCAGCTCCTTCCGGATGGCCAGTCCTATGGTCTCCATGTCGTAAGGCTTGATGAGGAAAGCCCCGGCCCCGGCCGCCTGGGTTCGCCGGACCGACCGATTCTCCGCATAACCGCTGGCGATGATGGCTTTCTGCCGGGGATTGATCTTCAAGATCGCTTCATAGGTCTCCGGCCCGTTCATCCCGTCTTTCATGAACATGTCCAGGACGAGCAGGTCCGCGGAATGGACCTTGAGATAGTCCACGGCATCTTCCCCGCTTCCCACCGCCTCGGTCCGATACCCCAGGAGGCCCAGCATCCGGCATGCGATGTCCCGCTGGGTCGGTTCGTCGTCGATAACCAGGATCTTTTCGCCGGCGCCCTGGCACTCCTCCAGGGCGGGGGCCGCCGCGGGGCGAGGCCGGGTCGCCGGCGCGCGGGTGGTCTCGAAATACATCCGGAAAACCGCGCCCTCGGGGCCGTTGGTCACGTCGAGGTACCCTTCATGGTCCTGGACCGTGTTCCAGACCACCGTCAATCCCAGCCCCGTGCCGCTCCGGCCCATCATCTTCCGGGTGTAGAATGGCTGGAAAATCTGTCCCAGATCCTCCCGGGATATCCCGCCGCCGGTGTCGGACACCGTCAGGACCGCGTAGTCTCCGGGCGGGATCTCGGTATACCCGGAATGGGGTTCCGTCAGGGTCCGCCGACCGCTCCGGATGCGGATGGCGCCCTTTCCGGTCACGGCTTCGGCGGCATTGGCCACCAGGTTCATGAGGGCTTTCCGGATGTGAAGGGCCGACCCGTTGATCCGGGCCAGATTGTTTTCCAGATCGGTTTCCACGGACACATGGGGATGGGCCTTTCGGAGTTCTAAAAATTCCGGGGAGCTGAGAAACTCCCTCACCAGCCCGTTGAGGTCCAGCGGGGGTTTCGGGCTCGTCACGCCCCGGGCGATGGTCAGCAGATCCGACACCACGGCCACGGCCCGCTGGCCGGACTCCAGGGTCGCCGCCACCAGTTCCCGGTGATTGCCGTTTAAGGACCGGTCTCTCAACAGCATCTCCGGATAGCTCACCACGCCGGAGAGGATGTTGTTCAGATCGTGGGCCACGCTGCCCACCAGTATCCCCATGGATTCCATTTTCCGGGATCGGTTGAACCGGGACTGAAGGTCCATTTTTTCCCGCCGGCTTTCCAAAAGGGCTTCGTCGCTTTTGCGTTTTCGATAGACGAACAGGGCCGTCAGGACCCCGCCCAAAAGCGATGCGGCGATAAATGAAAACCGGACGAACAGGGAATGGGGCGGAACCTTTGTAAAGAGCGCCTGCCAGAGCGTCTCGGGGCCTTCCAGGAGCAGAAAGCTCAGGTTTTCGTGGAAAAACTGGTATTCGAACATACCGTCCACCAGCCAGAAGATCAGCCCGAAAAGGAGCGATATGGCGATAATGACGGCGGATTCTATCTTTTTGCTGGCGCGCATGGATCAATTCTCCGGTCCATCGGACGGCTTTTCGATCCGATGGTATACGGTATCGGCGATTTTCAGAACATTGGGCGGGACGGTGTAGCCCGTCAACCGGGCGGCTTCCAGATTGACGGCCAGTTGGAGCGTCTCCTTGACGCGCTGGTCGAGTTCCCGGGGTTTCACGCCGTTAAAGATTTTTGCAATGGCCTCCGCGTAAAACGGCGCCAGAAACGAGAAATCTTCCCGTGAGATGCTCATGACGGCGCCGGCCTTCACCAGGATGGATCCCCGGCTGGACCATGCCGGCACCCCCCTGGCGTAGAGCGGCTTCAGGGTCTCGTATAAAAATTCGGGGTTCGCGCCCCGGTGGTGGGAAAGGTAAAAAAGGTCGATTTTGGGCGCCAGGGAGCGGACGCATTTTCGGTAAGCGAGGGCGACGGTTTCCAGGGAATTGTCCCGATCCGGGGCGTTGCAGGCGACCACCCGAAAACCCCTTGCCGCCCCCACCCGTTTCAGATGATCAAGATGGCTGAAAACGCGGCCGTCCGGGTCAAGGTCGTCATTCACCACGCCGATGACATTGAAACGAAAGATATCGTAGCATAGATGGATTTGCCGGATGTACCGGTACGGTTCGCACTTGGCGATCACGTGGTCATAGCCCGAATCCTCAACGCTGCGAACAATGCCCGAGGCCACCGGATCCGTGGAGGACATGACGAAGGTCGGCACGGCGTGGCGGTCGTTGGCCAGATCCTGGCCGGCCCTGGTACCCATGGCGATGATCAGATCGACGTCGCCCCGCTTCAATCGGTCGATGCACATCTCCCGGTTGGCGATTTGCCTGTCATCCTCCCAGTCGGCCGACCAATAGCCGTCTTCCAGAAAACGAAGATAGTCGCTTCTGGCGGAGTGGTTGAGCCACCGCCACAAGGGCCGGTTGTCGTCCAGGTCGGGGAATTCCGGCACGGGTTTCGGCTCGATCCATCCCAAATCCATGAGACCCTGGACGACGACCTTCAGGGTCTGGTGGTAATCCGCATAGGGTCCGCTTTCGTAGTAGGCGATGCGCCATTTTTTGCCCTCGTTGAGGGTGGGGGTCGTTTTGTAATCCTCGGATCGACCGGCCGCAGGCAGGGATGCGATCATCAAGAGCAAGACCATTAAAAGATATAGGGGAAACCTTCTCAAAAGTGCGTTCCTCTTAAAGGGATCTCATTCGGGCTACCTGTCAATTTTTGCCATAAATTCATTTGTTATCGCCAAATGAACGGGTTGTCAATGGGATGTTGACCATGGTAAACAGCAGCTTTAAGGGAATTTCAAGGATGGAATGCCGCCATGCGCCGCCTGCTGTTCATCAGTTTTCGCAAATTCCATGGGTTCAATCAATGGATGGGCCGCCGCTTCACCCCCGCCGGCCGCCTGATGCTGGGGGCGTTGATCGCGTCCGCGGTGGTGGGCATCGACACCAACCGGACCCTCGCCTACCAGGCCTTTACGCTCTTTTTCTCCCTTCTGCTGATCGCCTTCGCCTTCATCCCTTTTTTCCGGGGCCGGTTTACGGTGGACCGGCGCCTGCCCCGGTTCGGCACGGCCGACGATCCCCTGACTTATCGGATACGGGTCGAGAACCGATCCAACAAACCCCAGCGGGGGCTCCATCTCTTCGAGGACATGGCCGACCCCCGGCCCGGTTACCGGCAGTTCCTGGAAACTCCCGAACCCGGGGAAGCGGACCGTAACCGCTTCGACCGGTACGTGCGCTTCTACCGGTGGCAGTGGCTGATCTCCCTGAAACAGCCCCGGTTTTCCGGCGCCGGGGCCAGCCCGCTGCCGGACATTCCGCCCGGCGGCGCGGCGGAGATCGCCGTGGAGATCGTCCCCGCGGCCCGGGGCCGGCTCCGGTTCGAAGGGGCGACCATCGCCCGACCCGATCCCCTGGGGCTGGTCAATTCCATGATCCGGGTCCCGGCGCCCCAGGCGGTGGCCATCCTGCCCCGGCGCTACCCGATCCCCGAACGGACCCTGCCCTCGGGCCGGCGGTATCAGTCGGGGGGCGTGGCCCTGACCACCTCCGTGGGGGAGTCTGAAGAGTTCGTCTCCCTCCGGGACTACCGGCCCGGCGATTCCCTGCGCCGGATCCACTGGCGGAGCTGGGCCCGCACCGGCCGGCCGGTGGTCAAGGAGTATCTGGATGAGTTCTTCGTCCGCCACGCCCTGGTGCTGGACACCTTCGGCCGGCGGAAACACGACCCGGTCTTCGAGGCCGCAGTCTCCGTCGCCGCCTCCTTCGCCTGCGCCGGCGGCCCCCAGGATTCCCTGCTGGACCTGATGTTCGTAGGCGACGAGGCCTACTGCTTCACGGCGGGCCGGGGATTGACCCAGACGGACCGGCTCCTGGAAATCCTGGCCGGCGTCGGCCCCTGCCTGGACAAACCCTTCGACGCGCTGGCCGCCATGGCCCTGTCCCGGGCTCCGGCCCTCAGCGGCTGCATCTGCGTGCTCATCGCCTGGGACCGGGAGCGCCGGGACTTTGTCGGGTCGCTCCGGGCCCTGGGCCTGCCGGTCCGGGTCTACCTGGCGACGGACGCCGAGGCCCGGGACATCGACCCCGGCCCCATGGCGGATCGGCCCGACCGGTTTCACCGGCTCCGGCCCCACCGGCTCCGGGCGGATCTGGCGGTCTCATGAAGCCGCCGCGATGGCTCCTGGGGGGCTGTCTCCTCTTCTGGGGGTGGCGGACCGGCTTTTGGGAGATCGCCGCCGTCATGGCGGCGGCGGTGGAAGGGGCCGGATTTTTGCGGCGGCGGTGGGAATTTTCCCTTTCGGATTTCAACCGGGTCTCCGACGCCTGCACCACCCTTTTCATCGGAATGGTCCTCTGGCTGCTGGCCACGAGGCCCCCCACCCAGGTTGTCTTCATCGCCCTCCAGTGGCTGCCCATGGCCTATTTCCCCATCATCATGGCCCAGAAGCTGAGCGCCGGCGCCGGCGTCGATCTCCGGGCCCTCTCTTTGATCTTCCGGAAGGGGAAAAAAAGCCAGGACCGGGCCGTGGTCCTCGATCTCACCTATCCCTACGGGATCCTCTGCGTCCTGTCGGCCGGCGCCGCTAATTTCCGGAGTCCCGGTTATTTTCCGGGGGTGCTCCTTCTGGCGGGGCTGGGGCTGTCGCCCAGCCGGTCCCGGCGGTTTTCCCCGGTTCTCTGGGGGATGATCCTCCTCCTGGCGGGGGCCCTGGGCTGGGCCGGCCAGGCGGGGCTGCACCGGCTCCAGGGGATCATCGAGGAGAAGGGGCTGGAATGGTTCGCCAGCCTGAACGGAGACGCGGACCCGTTCCGGACCGTGACCGCCATCGGCGATGTGGGGGAACTGAAGCCCTCGGACCGGATCAGGTTCCGGGTCCGGGGGCCGGACCCCGGCGGCGAAAGTCTGCTGCTCCGGGAGACGAGTTACAATTCCTACCGCCATTCCCGGTGGTATGCGGTCAAGGCCCAATTCGAGACGGTCCGGAAGGCCGGCGGCGGCGAGTGGCCCCTGGCCGCGGCCCGGTCCCCGGCCCGAACGGTCACCGTTATCACGCCCCTCTCCGGCGGCGAGGGGCTCCTGCCGCTGCCCCTGGGGACCTTCCGGATCTCCGGCCTGCCGGCCGACGAGGTGGCGGTCAACCCCTACGGCGCCGTCCGGGCCGCGGGCGCGCCCGGCCTAGTGGATTACACGGCCCGGCATCATCCGGCGGCCGGTTTCGCCAGGCCGCCCGACGCCAACGATTTGGTGATTCCGGGGAACCTGGCGGAGATTCTGTACAGGATCGTGAGCGCTGAAGGGATCGGTGGGGAAGTGGATCGGAGGGACAAAGGGACAGGGGGACGGAGGGACAAAGGGACGGAGGGACGGAGGGACAAAGGGACAGAGGGACAGAGGGACAAAGGGGGGGCGTCGGACGCGGCGGTGAGGGGCGTGGCGCGGTTTTTCGGGCAGGGGTTTTCGTATTCGCTGGACCCGGCCCTTCGGGGGAGCGGTTCCATGCCTCTGGCCGATTTTCTGGTCCGGAGCCGGGCCGGGCACTGCGAGTATTTCGCCACGGCGGCGACGCTGTTATTACGGGCCGCCGGTGTGCCGGCCCGGTACGCCGTGGGGTATTCGGTCCAGGAATACAGCCGGCTGGAAAAGGCCTTCGTGGTCCGGGACCGCCACGCCCATGCCTGGGCACTGGCCTGGGTCGGCGGCGCCTGGCGGGCGGTGGACGTGACGCCGCCGGACTGGTCCCGCATCGAGCGGGAGGCCGCCGGGTGGACCCTGATGTCCGATCTTTGGGCCTGGCTGCGATACCGGATTTCCTGGCTCCGGTACCGGGAGGAGGCCCGGAAGCACCTGGTCTGGCTGCTGATCCCGTTGGCGCTGGTGCTGGCGCGGCGGTTTTACCGGGAACGGGGCGGCGTCCGGCGGGTCCGGACGGCCGAGGCGGTCCGGCGCGGCCCGGAGATCCGGCCCGGGGCCGATTCCGATTTCTACCGGATCGAGTCCTATCTTTCGGAACGGGGCTATGGGCGGGAGACCGGGGAGCCTTTGTCCCACTGGCTCCGGCGGCTGGCCCGACAGGAGCCGGGGGATATCGAACCGCTCTTCCCGCTGCTGGCCCTCCATTACCGGACCCGGTTCGGGAGAAAACCGCTGGACAGAGCGGAGCGGGCGGCCCTGACGGCGGGGGTCGAGGACTGGATTCAGGCGCGGCGGGAGCGGGAAGCGGCGGTCAGAGAGCGCGACCGGGAGGGAGCAGCTCGTCCAGGGCGATGATGGCCGCGGCGTCGCCCGCTTTCTCCCTGATCCGCTCCATGCCCCCGTCCTCCTGGCGGTCGATGAGGGCGACCACCCTGACCACCTCCAGTCCCTCGGCCCGGGCCCGGTCCACCGCCTTGAGGGTGGAGCCGCCGGTGGTGACCACGTCCTCGACGATGGCCACCCGTTCGCCCGGGGCCATGTCCCCCTCGATCCACTTGACGATGCCGTGGTCTTTTTGGGTCTTCCGGATGGAAAAGGCCTTGAGGGGCGACTTTTCGAGTTCGGAGACGAACGCCGCGGCCATGGCCAGGGGGTCCGCGCCGAAGGTCAGCCCGCCGACGCCGGAGATGTCGAGGCCGCGCAGGGCCTCGAAAATCAAATGGCCGCAGAGGAACATGCCCCGCGGATGGAGGGTGGTGGGCTTGCAGTTGACGTAGAAGCGGCTCATCTTCCCCGATGCCAGCTTGAAAGTCGGCGCATCGGTGAACTGGAAGGATTTTTCGCGGAGAAGGTCGATCAGTTCTGTTTTCATAGTGTATTCGATGGTTGATTTTGATTCGATAATGCGATAAAAAAGCCTCCACTGAACATGGAAGAAGCCTGTTAATGGGATTTTCAGTGGAGGCCCCGAGCAAGGAATATCGGAGGCGACACTCCCCGAACTCGGGTCGATTCTATATCAAGAAAGCTGAAACAGGTCAATCCCAAAACCCAACCCATGCGGGAGGCCGTCACTTGACATCTTCATATCGCAGGACCGGCGGACGCGCCGGCGTCGTTTTCATTCTTGCCGGGTTTTTCCTTTTGTGCGGGCCGTGGCCGGTTTCCCCGGCCGGAGCCGAGGCCTTCGACCTGAAGGCGACGGTCCAGTCCGCCCTGGACGCCAACCTGGGGCTGAAGGTCGCCGGCAAAGAGGTGGACGCGGCCCGGGCGATCACCAAGATCCGGCGCAGCGAGTTTCTCCCGACCTTCAGCGCGTCCTACCAGTACAGCCGGGTGGACCTGTCCTCCCGGACCGAGATCGCGGTCCCCGAGGACGAATACACCTTCGTGGGCTCCATCAGCCAGCCGCTGTTCGACGGCTTTTACCGGCTCAACCGGTTCCGGATCTCCCGTCTCGGGCTGGACGCGGCCAAGCTGGCCGACCGGGTCAAGCGGCAGGACATCATCTTCGGCGCCAAGGAACTCTTCTATACGATTCTCAAGGCCCGGAAGCTGATGGACGTGGCCCAACAGGCCGTGGTGCAGCTCGAGGCCCACAAGAACGTGTCCCACAAGTTCTACAAGGTGGGGATGACCCCCTTGAATGATTTTCTGAAGGCCGAGGTGGAGCTGGCCAACGCCCGGCAGGGGCTGATCACCGCCCGCAACCGGGTGGAGATCGCCAAGTCCAACCTGAACCGCCTCCTCCACCGCTCGGTCAACGCGCCGCTGGAGCTGGCCGACGGGGGCCGGCTCGTCTCCTTCGGCAAGGATCTGGAATTCTGCCTCAACGCGGCGGAATCCAACCGGCTGGAGATGAAGATAGCCCGGCTGGAGGTGGACATCGCCCGCCGGGAAAAGGATCTGGGCAAGTCGGGGTATTTTCCGTCGGTGGACCTCGAGGGGAACTACTATCGACGGGGCGAAGAATGGGATGTGGACGGCGGACCGGGCATCGGCGACAAATCCTCATGGGACGTGACGGCGGTGGCCCGATGGGATTTCTGGGAGTGGGGCAAGACCTACTACACCGTCGAGGAGAAGCAAAACCGCCTCACCCAGGCCAGGTACGAGCAGCAGGCGGTGCGGGATCAGGTGCTGCTCGAGGTCAAACAGGCATATCTCAACACCCAGGAGGCCGAACAAAACATCCTGACCGTGCGGCAGGCGGTGGAGCAGGCCCGGGAGAGTTTCCGCATCAGCGAGGAGCGGTTCAAAGGTCAGGTGGCCACCAGCACCGACGTCCTGGATGCCCAGACCCTGCTGACCCGGACCATGTCCAATTATTACAACGCCCTGTACGATTTTAAAATTTTCAAGGCCGCCCTGTTCCGCGCCATGGGGCTGGAAGTTCTGGAATAAACCAGCGGCGACCCCGCCCCCACCAAAACGGCAGACTTGCGAATGGCTCCGGCAGACAGCGGCGACCCGATCATCCGGCTTTTTCATGTTCACAAGCGCTACAACGCCAAAAAAGCGCTGTTGGACGTGAGTTTCGAAATTTCCCGGAACGAGTTTCTCTTCGTCAGCGGGCCCAGCGGCGCCGGGAAAACCACCCTGCTCAAGCTGCTCTACCTGGGGGAGACCGCCTCGGAAGGTCAGATCATCATTGACGGGCTCAACCTGTCGCGGATTCCGCGCCGCCGCGTCCCATTTTTGAGGCGGAAATTCGGCATCATCTTCCAAGACTATAAGCTTATCCCCAAAAAGAGCGTCTACGACAACGTCGCCATAGTCCTGGAGGCCCGGGGCGCGCCCCGGAAGACCATCCGCAAAAAGGTCCGGAGCGTCCTGCGCACCGTGGGCATGGAGGAGAAGCGCCGGGCCCTGCCGCCTAGCCTGTCGGGGGGAGAGCAGCAGCGGGTGGCGGTGGCCCGGGCCATTGCCGGCGACCCCCAGATCATCCTGGCCGACGAGCCCACGGGCAGCCTCGACGCCGAATCGGCGAGCGTGATCTTCGACCTGCTCCGGGAATACCATCGCCGGGGGGCCACGGTGCTGGTGGCCACCCACGACACCGCCCTGATCCGGCGCACCGGCGGCCGGGTCATCCTCCTGGAGGACGGGGGACTGGATGTGGCGACCACCATCCCCCGACTGCCGGCATGATCCGGGTGATCCACCGGGCCCTCAAGGACATGTGGGCCAACCGGTTTCTCAACACCGTCACGGTGGTGACGGTGGCCCTGTCCATCCTCATCGTGGGCGCCTTCGCCCTGTTTTTCGTCAATGCCTCGGCCCTCCTCTCCCTCTGGACGAAGGAGATCCGGATCATGGCCTACCTCGAGGCGGAGATGACGCCGGAGGCGGTGGACCGGCTGGGCCTTCAAATGGCGGGGATGCCGGGGGTGGGGGACGTCCGGTTCGTCTCCAAGGAACAGGCCATGGAACGGCTCCGGCAGGGGATGTCGGAAGGATCGGCCCTCCTGGACACCCTGGAGGAGAACCCGCTCCCCGACACCTACGAGGTCCACATGGCCGAGGCATTCCGGAACCGCGACCGGTTCGAGCTGCTGGCCCGGCGGATCGGCGGGCTGGAGGGGGTTTCCGAGGTCGAATACGGAAAGGAGTGGCTGAGCCGGTTTGTCCGGATCATCGACCTTTTCCGGCTGACGGGGCTGGCCATGGGCGGCCTCTTCTTTCTGGCTGCGGCCTTTATCGTGGCCAACACGGTCCGCCTGGTCCTCTACTCCCGGCGGGACGAAATCGAAATTCTGCGGTTGATGGGGGGCAGCGAAGGCTTTATCAGGGGGCCGTTCTACATGCAGGGGATCCTCCAGGGGGCCCTGGGCGGCGCGGCCGGCATGGGCATGCTCTTCGCCGGCTTCCGGTTCGTGGCCGACAAAGTGGCGGAAGGCGGCGGCTTCCTGCCGGCCCGGTTCCTCCCGGACGAGATGGTCCTGGGCATTCTGATGGGGAGCATGGCGGTCGGATGGATCGGATCTTATATTTCGTTGAGACAGGTGTTGAAGGCGTCATGAGAGAGAAAAAACGAAGATCGCTGTTCGGAAAAATCCGGACATCTGGCCTTTGTACGGCGGCGGTCTGCCTGGTGGCGGCGGTGCTGGTGCTGGGGGCGGCCGTTCCCGGCGCGGCTGAAGAGCGCGTCGATGCGTACCAGGACCAGGCCCGTCAGGTGGACCGGCGGATCAAGGAGAAAAAGGCCGAGGCCGCGGCCTTTTCAAAGGAAGAAAAGGCGTGCATCGCCCGGCTCCACGCGGCCGACCGGGCGCTGGACGGGGCCAGGAAGCAGGCGGCCTCCCTCCGGAACGACCTGGACGGGCTCGCCACGGCGGTGGAGGAGACCCGGAACTGGATCGACGATCTGGCGCGCCGCATCCACGAGACCGAGACCTATGCGGCCCGGCGGATGGCGGCGCTGTATAAGTTGCAGTGCCTGGGGCGGATGAGTTTCCTGGCGTCGGCCGGGTCGGTGGCCGATTTTTTCAGACGGAAGACGGCCCTGCGGACCATCCTCGACCACGACGAGGCGGTTTTGACCCGGCTGGGGCGGGAGAAGAGCGAATTGGCCCGGGCGTTGAACGATCTGGAGGTCCGGAAAACCGAAAAGGCGGCGGCGGAACGCCGCTACCGGGAGCAGATGGCGGAGCTGGGCCTGAAAAAAGACCAGCGGAAGGTTCTGCTCACCGAGGTCCGGGGTCGGAAACGCCTGGCCCTGGCCGCCGTGGATTCCCTCCAGCAGTCCGCCAAAGCGCTGGAAGGAAAGATCGAACGCCTCCGGCTCGATGAATTGAAGGTCGAAACCGCGGAAAAAGCTCCCGAGGACCGGTTCAACGCCGCTAAGGGGTTGCTTAATATGCCGGTGGACGGTAAGATCGTTTCGACATTCGGCCGCTTTAAAAATCCCGAGTTCAACGTCGTCAATTTTCAGAGCGGCATAGACATCAAGGCCGAAAAAGGAACCCCCATCCGCGCCGTCCGGGACGGCCGCGTTCTGTTTTCAGATTGGTTCAAGGGGTACGGCAATCTGTTGATCGTCGATCATGGGAAAAGCTATTACACGCTTTACGCCCATGCCGACGAGGTGTATAAGCAGGAAGGCCAGTCCGTAAAGTCCGGGGAGGTGATCGCAACGGTGGGGGACACCGGCTCCTTCAAGGGGCCGATGCTCCATTTCGAGGTCCGCCATCACGGAAAGCCCATGGATCCCCTGAAGTGGCTTAAAAAAGGGTAAAGGAGTTTTGGATAATGAGACAGCGAAAGCAGCGTAAGCAGCGCAAGCGCTATGTGAGACTGTGGACGGTCATGGTCGCGGCGATCCTACTGGGCACCGTGGGGTCCGGCTTCTACCGGACCTTCGCGGCCGGAGACGACGCCACCTACCGGGGGCTTAAGATCTTCGCCGACGTCATCGATTTGGTGCAGAACAATTACGTGGACCCCGTGGACACCGAGGAACTGATCCACAAGGCGATCCAGGGCATGGTGAGCAGCCTCGACCCCCATTCCCAGCTGCTCCCCCCCGAGGCCTTCGAGGAGCTGCAGATCGACACCCGGGGGGAATTCGGCGGCATCGGCATCGTCATCACCATGCAGAAGGGGGTCCTGACCGTCATCTCTCCCATCGAGGGCACGCCGGCCTATGAGGCGGGCATCCAGGCCGGGGACATCATCGTGGAGGTGGACGGCGAATCCACCAAGGACATGATGCTCTGGGAGGCGGTCAAGAAGATGCGGGGGCCCAAGGGGGAAGCGGTGGCCATCACCATCGTCCGGGAGGGCGCGGCCAAGCCCCTCGAATTCGAGCTGGTCCGCGACATCATCCCCATCGAATCCGTCCGCCATCTGACCGTCAAGCCGGGATACGGCTATATCCGGATCACCAATTTCCAGGAGAACACCACCCACGACCTGGAGGCGGCCCTGGCGTCCCTGGAGTCGGGGGAGACGCCCATGAAGGGCCTGATCCTCGACCTGCGGGACAACCCCGGCGGGCTGCTCAACCAGGCCATCCAGGTGTCGGATGTCTTTCTCGATTCCGGCGCCATCGTCTCCATCAAGGGGCGGTTGCCCAAACACACCAAGGTCTTCGACGCCCACCCGGACCGGGATCGCCGCGGGTATCCCATCGTTGTGCTCATCAACGGCGGCAGCGCCAGCGCCTCCGAGATCGTGGCCGGCGCCCTCCAGGACCACAAGCGGGGGCTGATCCTCGGCACCACCTCCTTCGGCAAGGGCTCGGTCCAGACCCTGGAGACCCTCCGGGACGGCTACGGGCTCAAATTCACCATCGCCCGGTACTACACCCCCAGCGGGCGCTCGATTCAGGCCGCGGGCATCGAACCCGACATCCTGGTCAAGCACCGGTTCCTGGAACCGGCCCCGGAGGACGATAGGATGATCAAGGAAAAAGATCTTAAAAACCACCTGGAGGCCTTCCCGGTCCTCGAAGAGGAGGAAGCGGAAGAAGACGAGATGGACGAGGAAGTGGAGGAAGACGAGACCGGAGACGGCGCCCAAAATCGGACGCCGCGACGCCGGTCCACCCAGAACCGCTACGGCCCTCTGGACCCCGAGGGGCTCCAGGCGGACAACCAGATCATGCGGGCACTGGGGATTCTGGTCAGCTACGATATTTTCAAAAATTTCAACGGCTGATCCGTCGGGTCGCCGTCGGCCCGTCCGACGGCGCCCGCCGCGGTTATGAGCACCACTAAAAGGCGTGTTGCGTTTAAGCGGGCGGGGGTGAACCCGTTTTGGCCCCTGGCGGTCGCGCTCCCGGCCGTCGTCGCCTGGGCCGTGCTGGCGGCCTTCGGCGCGGCGCCCCCCGGCATGGGGACGGACCCGCCCCTGCCCGACCTCCGGATCCCCGCCTACGAGGTCTTCCCCGAAGAACCGACCCCGACCCTGCCCTCCATTTCTCTTCCCGAAACGACGGATGAAAAACCCCTGGTGGCCATCATCATCGACGATGTGGGCTACCACCGGGTCATGGCCAACCGGCTCATCGGTCTGGGGCCGGAACTGACCCTCTCCATCCTGCCCGGCAGCCCCTTTGCGGAGGAGATCCTGGGGACGGCCCGGCTGATGGGCATGGAGATCCTGGTCCACATGCCCATGGAGCCCCGGGAGTATCCGGAGATCGATCCGGGTCCCGGCGCCCTCCTGGCGGGGATGACCCCGGCTGAGCTGATGCGACAGCTCAACGCCAACCTCGACGCCGTGCCCGGCGCGGTGGGGGTCAACAACCACATGGGCTCCCGGCTGACGACCCGGTGGCCCCAGATGTACCAGATCCTGTCGGTGCTGCGGCGCCGCTCCCTTTTTTTCATCGACAGCCAGACCAGCGGCGAGAGCATCTGCCGGGGCCCGGCCCGGCTCCTCCAGATCCCCTTCGCCCGCCGGGACGTCTTCCTCGACCACGACCCCACCCCGGATTCGGTCCGGCGGCAGGTCCGGCGCCTGGTCCGCGTGGCCCGGCGCCGCGGCGAGGCGGTGGGCATCGGCCATCCCTACGGCGCCACCTTCGAGGTCCTGTCGGAGATGATGGACTGGCTGCGGGAGAGCGTGCAACTGGTCCCCGCATCCCGGATCGTCCACACCATCGGATAGATTTCTCCATTCGTCCTATCGCTGGATGGACCGGCTGCGATGGAAAAGTCCCCCAATTACAACATAACGATAGCCGCGACGTCTCCGGGAAAAGCCTTCGGCATGCCGACCCTCCGGGGGATGCCCCGCGGCCGGAAGCCTCCGGCCCGGCGTCGGATCGTGAAAAATAACCTTTACAGGATATATCGTCTGTGCTAAAGATTGGAGTCTTTTATAAGTAGACATTTTATATGGAAGATGCCAGTGGATAATCAGCCGGAATAATATGAAAAATACATCAACGGCGCCTGCACGGACGCCGCGAACGCCATGCGAAGGTTGACATATGGACAAGGCAGACATCGACTATTTTGAAAATCTTCTGAAAGAGCAGATGGAGAGCCTGCTGAACCAGGCCGAAGAGACCGTCACCGGGATGACCTCCCAGAAAGAAACCTTTCCGGATCCCACCGACCGCGCCTCCCTGGAGGCGGACCGGAACTTCATGCTCCGGATCCGGGACCGGGAGCACAAGCTCATCAAAAAGATCAGAAAGGCTTTGGAGCGCATCGAAAACGACGCCTTCGGCATCTGCGAGGTCTGCGGCGACGACATCAGCATCGAGCGGCTCAAGGCCCGGCCCGTGACCACCCAGTGCATCGAGTGCAAGACAAGGGAGGAGGCGAGGGAAAAGGCGCTGGGGCTGTAACGATCCGGTGAAGATCGACCTCCACATCCATTCCGACGCCTCCGACGGCACTTACGCCCCCCGCCGGCTCCTGGAGATGGCGTGCGACGCCCGGCTGGGGGCCGCGGCCATCACGGACCACGACACGGTGGACGGGGTTCGCGCGGCCCTGGCCCACGGCATCCCGGCGTCCCTCCGGTTTCTGACGGGCATCGAGATCAGCGCCGCGCCGCCCGAAGCGTTCCCCCTCGGCGGCTCCTTCCACCTGCTGGGGTACGGGTTCCGCCCGGATGATCCCGAGCTGAACCGGACCCTGACCGTCCTCCAGGAGGCCCGGCGGAACCGGAACCCCCGGATAATCGCGCAGCTCAACCGGATGGGCATCGACCTGACCGCGGCCGAACTGGCGGACCGTTTCGACGCGGACGCCCAGCTCGGGCGTCCCCACATCGCCCAACTCATGGTGGACCGGGGAGCGGCCGCCTCCATCGACGACGCCTTCGACCGGTACCTGGGAAAAGGCCGACCCGCATTCGTGGACAAGTACCGGATCCCCTGCGCCGACGCCATTCGGATGATCCAGGATGCCGGCGGCGTCGCCGTGCTGGCCCATCCCGGCCTGCTGAGCCTCCCGAAGGGGATCGGCGTTCCGGACATCGTCGAGACCCTGGTAGGGCAGGGGCTCCATGGCATCGAAACCGAATACCCCGAACACGCGCCCGCCCAGCGGAAAGCCTACCGCGACCTCGCCCGCCGATACGACCTGCTCATGACCGGCGGCAGCGATTTCCACGGAGACGTCAAGCCCGAAATCCGCATTGGGACCGGCGGCGGAGATCTGGCCATCCCTTTCCGCTATTACGAGAAGATCGTTCAACGCCTCGACCGCGGGCCGGCAAAGCCGGCGTCCCCCTCGCCCGGGGACGGCGCCGGGGCCCCCGCCATTGCGCCGCGCCCATGAATCTGTCGCCCCTGGAAAAGAAGCTGGGATACCGTTTCAAGGACAAATCGCTCCTGGCGGAGGCGTGCCGTCACAGCTCCTATGTCAACGAACAGCCCGCGGCGGGCCTCGGGGACAACGAGCGGCTGGAATTCCTGGGGGACGCCGTCCTGAGCCTCACGGTGAGCCATCTCCTCATGCGTCGGCATCCGGACATCCCCGAGGGGAACCTGTCCCGGATGCGCGCCGGCCTTGTCAACGAGGTCCAACTGGCCGACATCGCCCGGTCCATCGGGCTGGGACGATACCTCCAGATGGGAAAAGGCGAGATCCAGACCCAGGGGCGGCGGAAGAAATCGATCCTCGCCGACGCCCTGGAGGCGGTGACCGCCGCCATCTACCTCGACGGCGGGTTCAACGCCGCCTTCCGCTTTATCCAGTCCCATTTCTCGGGCCTGATCCGGGACATTCGCAAACCGAACCTCGACCCCGATTTCAAAAGCCAGCTCCAGGAATTCGTCCAAATCGCCCACAAGGGGATGCCCGTCTACAAGGTGGTGTCCGAAAAAGGGCCGGACCACGACAAGACCTTCGTGGTGGAGATCCGGGTCCGCGACGTGGTGGCCCGCGGCGAGGGCAAGAGCAAGAAGACCGCCGAGCAGGATGCCGCCGGCAAGGCCATCCTGCAGCTCAATGTCCGCTGATCGCTCCCGCGCCAAACCCCTGATCGTTCCCGTTTTCATTCCCCATGCCGGCTGCCCCCACCGGTGCGCCTTCTGCGACCAGACCGCCATCACTCATGCCGGGCCCGTTCTCCCGGACGCCGCCGCCGTGGCCCGCCAGGTCCGGACCTTCCGGTCCTTGGCCCGGCCGGATCGCCATCCGGTTCAGATCGCCTTTTACGGCGGCAATTTTCTCGGACTGCCCGAGGAGACGGTCCGTTCCCTGCTGGCGGCGGCCCAGGACCATGTCCAACGTGGGGCGGTCCATTCCATCCGCTTCTCCACCCGGCCCGACACCATCGACGAGCGCCGGCTGGACCTGATTTCCGCGTTTTCGGCGGCGGACGTGGAACTGGGCGCCCAATCCATGGACGACCGGGTGCTGGCCCTCTCCAACCGGGGGCATACGGCGGAAACGACCCGACGGGCCGCCGCGATGCTGAAGGCCCGGGGCTACAATGTGGGGATTCAGATGATGGTGGGGCTGCCCGGCGAAGATCCCGAGGGCGCCGCCGCCACGGGCCGGGCCGTGGCGGATTTGCGGCCCGATTTTGTCCGGATCTATCCCACGGTAGTGCTCAGGGGGAGCGTTCTGGCCCGGCGGTTCCGGGAGGGGCGGTATCCGCCGTTGTCGCTGGCCGACGGCGTCGAAAGGACCGCCGCCCTCCGCCTGCTGTTCGAGGGGCGGGGGATTCCGGTCATCCGGACGGGACTCCAGGCATCGGCGGATCTGGCCCCCGGCGCCGCCATCGTGGCGGGGCCCTACCATCCGGCCTTCGGGCATCTGGTGTTGTCGAAGATTTTTTTTGATATGATGGTGGATGCGAGCGGCGAGTTGATAGCGGCGAGCGGCGAGTTGTTTTTCAAAGCCCATCCCCGGCGCGTCAATGCGCTCCGGGGAATGGGGAACGGGAATCTGAGGGCGTTGGAAAGCCGGCCCGGGGTCCGGTCCGTCCGGGTGGGGGGCGATCCGGCGCTGGAGCCGTGGGATCTGACCGTTTCGGACCGGACCGGACGGACTATTTTTCGTCGGGCAGTCGAATCACCAGAACCGGGATCTTCGACCTGCGGATGACCCGGCGGGCCGTGGAGCCCATCATGGCGTCGGCGATGATGCCGTGGCCATGGGTGCCCATGACGATGAGATCGGGCTTGCGCTGTTCGGAGACCTCGATGATCCCATCTACCGGGTTGCCGCGGCGGATCACGACTTCGTCCGTGAGGCGCTTTTCGGGCTCGTTCTCCAGATTGGCGGCCATGTTCTCGGCGAAATGCTCCAGGCCGTACCGGATGGCGATGTTCTCCCGCTTTTTCCCGATGAGGGCCTGCCGGGCCTCCTGGGCGTTCTGGTCCTTGATCTTCTTCCAGCGATCCTCTCCGATGTATCCGATAATGCCCGACTCCATTTTGGCGTCCTCCATGAGCACATGGAGGATGGTGATCTCCGCCCCGTATTTTCCCGCCAGGCTGGCGGCATAGGCGAAGGCGAAGCGCGCGCTTTCGGACAGATCGGTGGTGTAGAGGATCTTTTTGATGTTGACTGGCGGCAATTCCATGATCGTCTCCTTTCCGGGTTCCGTCGGCATCAGGCGGCCGACCGGCTGAACATCCCCCTGAGGGACTTGATCCAGATGCCGCTCAGGAACCATGAATAGGCGTAGGTGCCGATGATGATGTAGATAAACGTCTTGATGATGTCAAAGGGCGTGCCGTTGAGGGTAAATCCCGGAACATAAGCGAACAGCAGCGGCCCCAGGTAGAGAAACTTGGCGAATTTGAAAGAAGTGAAAGCGGTTTTCCACATATTGGCCTTGGCGATGGTGGCCCCGGCAAAGGCCGCGATGCATACCGGCGGAGTGATGTTGGAATCCTGGGACAGCCAGTAAACGATCATGTGGGCGGCGATTTCATTGACCCCCAGGTGGGTCAGGGCCGGAACCGCCACCACCGCGGTGATCAGATAGGCCGCGGTGACCGGCACGCCCATGCCCAGCACCAGGGAAGCCAGGGCGATGTATAGGATGGTGAGCAGCAGGGAGCCGCCCGCCAGTTCGATGACGATGTCGGCGAAAGTCAGCACCAGCCCGCTGAAGGTGAGCACCCCGATGATGATGCCGATGACGCCCACGGTGGCGCCGATCTTGAGGCTGCTTTCGGTGCCGCTGCGGCAAGCCAGCACGAAATTCTTCAGTTCCCTGCGGGATTCCTGCCGGTCGTCCTTCCGGAACCAGGCGATCAGCAGGCAGGCGATGAAGGAGAGGATAAAGACATTGGCGTCGGTGAAAATGTCTTTGAACCCGGAGATGAAATCGTCGGACAAAATCTCGGCATTGTTCATTTTGTTGAAAATGATCAGAAAGATCGACCGGATCAGGATAAACCCCATTACCACCGCCAGCGTGGGGTTAATTCGCGTTTCTTTTTCCTTGAAGCTGATGGCGATGCAGGTGGCCAGACCGAGAATCGCCGAGTAGGCCGGCGAATAGCCGGTCAGCATGAAGATGGTGATGATGATCAAAGGCAGCGTATAGAGCCACTCTGTCTTGAGGATGTCCATGGCGGTCCGCTCGTGCCGTTCGCCGACGACAAAGTCTTTTTTGGCCTCGTAATGGACCATCACGAAGACGCTGAAAAAATACATGAGGGCCGGAAAAACCGCCACCAGCATGATGTAGGAATAGGGCAACCCGGTCAGCTCCGCCATGATAAATCCGCCGGCGCCCATGATGGGGGGCATGAACATGCCGCCGATGGAAGCGGCCGGTTCGATGCCGCCGGCCACATGGGGTTTGAAGCCGGCTTTTTTCATCATGGGAATGGTGAAGGCGCCGGTGGAGACGGTGTTGGCGATGGCGCTGCCGGAAATGGACCCGAACAGCCCCGAGGCGATGACCGCCACCTTGCCCGGCCCGCCGATCTTGTGGCCCACGGCCGCCAGGGGAAAATCGATGAAAAACCGCTGGGCGCCGCAGGCTTCCAGAAAGGCGCCGAAGAGGACGAAAAGGACCACGTAGGTGGCCAGAACATTGGCCATGATGCCGAAAATGCCGTCGCTCCGGTAAAAGATGGAAACGCACAGTTCCGGAAAACTGGCCCCGGCGTGGGCGACGATTTCAGGGGCCATGGGGCCATAGACCCCATAGAGCAGCATGACCACGCCGATGATGACGAAGACGCTGCCCACCACCCGACGCGCCAGTTCGATGCCGATGAGCACGCCCACGATTGCCATGGCCTTGTCCACGTCCGTTTCGATCCCCATCCGGTAATTGATCACCTCGAAATTGAGGATCCAGTAGCCCACCGTGACGATGGACAGGAGGATCAGGACGTAGTCGATGATCCGGCCGACGACGGTCTTCCCTTTGTAAAGAAGGAAGATGAGGATATAGGTGATGATGACGTAGATGCCCCGGTGGTACTGTGTAGACGCCGGTTGGATCACGGCGGAATAGGAGTAAAAAAGGACGAGGGCGACGGAGAGGACGTCGAAGATGACCTTTTCGATGGGTTTCAGTTTTTCGTACACGGTGAACCTGCCTGAATGAGGTTAGCGGGATGGGGCGAGGGACGGGGCCCGTAGGGGCGAAAAACTTTTCGCCCCTACATTAACGCATTGGCCCTATTTCATCACGCCTTTTTCTTTCCAGAACTTGATGGCGCCGGGATGGTAGGGGGTCACGATGCCCTTGGTCCCGTTTTCAATGCTCATCTCCTTGAAGGTTTTCTTCTGGCTGACCATGTGCTTGAGGCCTTCTTCGGTGAAGACCACCGAGAGCAGCTTGTAGACCAAGTCGTCCGGGGCGTCGGCGTTGGCCACCAGCAGGGCGGAATCCTGGAACGAGGGGATGTCCTGGTCCACGCCTTTGTAGGTGCCCTCCGGGATGGTCAGTCGGCTGAAATATGGATATTCCTTGAAGAAACCGGATTCTTCGGCGTCAGCCGCCAGGTCGATCATGGCGATGTCGTTGGTCTGGGCCGCCATGATGACCGCGCCGCTGGGAAATGCCGTGAACAGCCAGAAGGCGTCCAGCTGGTTGTTGCCGAAAGCGGCCGCCGCGTCGTTGTAGCCCATGGCGTTGCGCTCGATCTTGTCCCAGACGCCCATGTGGTTGAAGAACAGTTCGCAGTTGGCGAAGGCGCCGGAGCCGGCATTGCCCACGCCGACCTTCTTGCCCACCAGGTCTTTGGTGCTCTTGATCTTGGAATCGGCCCGCACCACCAACTGAGCCGGCGCGCCGTACAGATACGCCACGGCCATAACGTCGGTGTATTTGTTGGGGTCGTTCTTCATCCGGCCGTGACGTCCCAGGTAGACGTGCCCCGAATAGACGGTGGAGAAGTGCATTTTGCCGGCGTTGGTCTTGCGAAGGTTCTCCACGGAACCGGCCGAGGACTGGGCCTTGATGTTGTAATCTTCGAAGTTCTTGACGGGCTTGTAGGTCTGGATGGCGTTGGCCACCACCTGGAACGTGCCGCCCGCGGGGCCGCCGCCGAAAACGATCAGCTCCCGGGCAAAAACGTCTCCGGAAAAAGCAAGGGATAGACACAGGCTGAGGCAGATAACGCCGACCATTGCAAAACGTTTGGATTTCATGAACAGACCTCCTCTTTTGTTGGTTTTCCATTACGGTTGACAGGTTGAGTGAATCCGCCGCGCGTCGCGGCCGAACAGATTGTCACCTCCCTTCCCCATTTCGCGGACAGCATTTCGCGGACAGGATGCCGCTTTCTTTACTACGGCGCCTGAATATCAGGCGAAAGGGAAACCTGTAAATTGGAGAAATTCTGATTTCACTGTAAGAGATTTTCTTACAGGCTCTAAATGTTCGATTTGAAAAAGTCGCTGGCTTCGGTCACCGACTCGGCCGATTTGGTGTGCTTCCGGGGGGCGGTGCCGGCCTTGAAGCACTCGAAAATGACCTTTTTCGAGCTGTCGCTGGGCAGCAGCCCGGTCGCGGCGTCGATTTTGGAAAAGACCACGCCGCTGGGCGTTTGGAACTTGCGGACCGGCTTGTCCGCCAGGATCGTCTTCATAAAGTCGAGCCAGATGGGGCCGGCGGCCCGGGACCCGGTCTCCCGCCGGCCCAGGGGGCGCTCCTGGTCGTGGCCCACCCAGGTTCCCGTGACGTAACCCGGCGTGTAGCCCATGAACCAGGCGTCGTGGAGGTTGTTGGTGGTCCCGGTCTTGCCCGCCGTGGGCCGGCCCAGTGCCCGGACCCGGGCGCCGGTCCCCTCCCGCACCACGCTTTCCAGCAGGCTGGTCATGATGTAGGCGGTGGATTTTTCGATGACCCGTTCGCCTTCGTTCTCGGCCTCCACCAGGATGTTGCCGTCCCGGTCGAGAATTTTGGTGATGAAGACCGGTTCGATAAGTTCGCCCAGGTTGGCGAAGACGGAATAGGCCTTCACCAGTTCCAGCAGCGAGACCCCCGAGGCCCCCAGGGCCAGGGAGAGGTCCGGGTAGAGGTCCGATTCGATGCCCAGCCGGTGGGCGTAATCCACGGCGTATTTCACGCCGATGTCCTGGAGGATCTTGATGGTGGAGAGGTTCCGGGACTTGGCCAGGGCTTTTCTCAGCAGGGTGGGGCCGTAGAACTTTCGGTCGTAGTTTTTGGGTTTCCAGGAATCCCGGGAGTGACCGCCGCCGGAGTAAACCACGGCGTTGTCGATGATCACCGAGGCCGGGGTGAACCCCTTGTCCAGGGCCGCGGCGTAGATCAGCGGCTTGAAGGCCGATCCCGGCTGCCGCCGGGACTGGACGGCCCGGTTGAACTGGCTCTCCCGGTAGTTTTTCCCCCCCACCAGGGCCTTGACGAAACCGGCGCCGGTCTCGACGCAGACCAGGGCGCTTTCCGCCTGGGGGGTCTGGGTGACGCGGACCGACCAGGCGTCCGTTTTTTTGTATTTCTCCTTCAGGATTACCTGGACGAGGTCGCCCACCGCCAGTTTCTTTTCCTCGACATCTTTTTCCCAGCGGATGGCCCCGGCGTCCAGCCGTCCGGTGATGTCGGCGGCGCCGACCGTCGCCTCGCCGGTCCCGGAGTCGATGGCCGTGACCACGCCCTGCCGGATCGCGCCTGGTTCGGGCGGGTTTTCCGGCGCATCCGCGGCCAGTTCGGCGAGATGGTCTTCGATGGCGTCCGGGGCGATGCGGCCCTCGGGGCCCCGGTATTTGTGGTGCCGCCGGTCCAGTTCCCGCAACCCTTTGTCGATAGCGGCCCGGGCGGCCTGTTGCATCTCGATGTTGACGGCGGCATGGATTTCCAGCCCGCCTTCATAAAGGAGCTTCTCCCCGAATTTTTCCGCCACGAAGCGCCGGATGTGCTCGGTGTAGAAGGGAACCGTGTCCATGAAGTAGTTGCGGCGGGCCTTGATCGCCAGTTCCTTCTTTTCGGCCGCCCTGGCCTCGGCCTCGGTGATGTACCCTACCTCCACCATCCGCCTCAGGACGTAGATCTGCCGTTTTTCGGCTTCGTCGGGATGACGGTAGGGGGAATAATCGCTGGGGGCCTGGGGCAGGCCGGCCAGCATGGCGCATTCCGCCAGATCCAGTTCGGTGGCCGGTTTGCCGAAATAGTTTTCGGCCGCCGCCTGGACCCCGTAGGCCCCGTGGCCCAGGTAGATCTGGTTGAGATAGAGAAAGAGGATCTCGTCCTTGGAAAAGGCATTGTCGATGCGGTAGGCCAGGATGGCCTCCCGGAACTTCCGCCGGTAGCTCCGTTCCGGGGTGAGGAGAAAGGATTTGGTCACCTGCTGGGTGATGGTGCTCCCCCCCTGGACCACTTCCCCGGCTTTCATGTTTTTGATGAAGGCGCGGGCGATGGACCGGAGGTCGATGCCGGGGTGGGTGTAGAACCGGGCGTCCTCGGCCGCGATAAACGCCTGGATCAACTGCTCGGGCATCTTCTCCAGCGGGATCACGAATCGCCGCTCTTTATAAAACTCGGCGATCTTCCGGTTGTCGTCGGAATAGACGGTGGTGACCGCCGGCGGCCGGTATTCGTCGAGGCTGACGATTTCGGGCAGATCCATGCTGAAATGACGGTAGACGTGATAAGCGGCCACTATCCCGGCGAGGAGCGCCACCCCCATGAAAACGGCGATCCAAAGCAGCCAGCGGGATAAACCGGGGAGAAGGCTTCGGGGTTCTTTGGCGCTGTTTTTCTTGATGCGTCTCTTGCGATTGGGCTTTGGTTTTTTCATGATGCGATTTGGTTTGCTTGGGTTGATATTGGATCGTGTTGATATCGGATCGTATATACAGAGACTTTCAACAATAACAAATACAGGATCGGGATGCAAGAAGCGGTTGAAAAAAGATTTGACATCTCTTCTTTATCCCGTTACGAATGATGGTTTTGTAATGCGAAAGACGCGCAGGAGCTTTGGGAATGATGGAATTGAAATTCGACAAGATGGGCGGGCTTTTGCCAGCCATCGTCCAGGACAACGACACCGGCGAGGTGCTGATGCTCGCCTTCATGAACGCGGACGCGTGGCGCCGCACCCTGGAAACCGGGCTGGCCACCTATTACAGCCGGTCCCGGGACACCCTCTGGGTGAAGGGGAAAACCTCCGGCAATGTCCAGAAGGTCAGGGAGATCCGGGTGGACTGCGACGACGACACGGTGCTCCTGAAGGTGGAGCAGGTGGGCGGGGCCGCCTGCCACACCGGCTACCGGAGCTGTTTTTACAAGAAAATCGAAGACGGGTCGGTCAGGATCATCGGCGAACCGGTCTTCGATCCCAAGGAGGTCTATAAGGATAAATGATGCAGAAATTGAAACTGGGCATCCCCAAAGGGAGCCTTCAGAACGCCACCATCGCGCTCTTCAAGCGGTCGGGATGGAAGATCAACGTCAACGGCCGCAGCTATTTTCCCGAGATCGACGACGACGCCCTGGAGTGCGCCATCTGCCGGGCGCAGGAAATGTCCCGGTACGTGGAAAGCGGCACCCTGGACGCCGGCCTCACCGGCCGGGACTGGATCGCCGAGAACCGGTCCGACGTCCATGTGGCGACCGATCTG
Source organism: Desulfobacteraceae bacterium (assembly GCA_011389855.1). Taxonomy (GTDB): domain Bacteria; phylum Desulfobacterota; class Desulfobacteria; order Desulfobacterales; family JAABSP01; genus JAABTD01. The sequence goes on along the minus strand of JAABTM010000001.1, from coordinate 19,008 downwards.
GTCTATTCCAAGGTCAGCTCCCGGCCGGCCCGGTGGGTGCTGGCCGTCCCTTACGGCTCCGGCATCGAAAGGCTGGAAGACCTCCAGGGGAAGAAAATCGCCACCGAACTGGTGGAATTCACCAAATCCTATTTCGCCGAGCGCAACATCGACGTCAAGGTGGAGTTTTCCTGGGGCGCCACGGAGGCCAAAGTAGTCTCGGGGCTCGCCGACGCCGTGGTGGAGGTCACCGAGACCGAATCGACCATCCGGGCCCACGGGCTGCGGATCATCCACGAGCTGATGCAGACCAACACCCAGCTCATTGTCAACCACGAGGCGTGGAAAGACCCTTTCAAAAAGGAGAAGATCGAGCAAATCGCCATGCTCCTCAAGGGCGCCCTCCTGGGCGAACGCCTGGTGGGCCTCAAGATGAACGTGCCCCAGGACAAGCTGGAGGAGGTGGTGGCCATCCTGCCGAGCCTCAACGCCCCCACGGTGGCCTCCCTGTACAAATCGACCTGGTTCTCGGTGGAGATCGTGGTGGACGTGGGCGTGGTCCGGGATCTCATCCCGCGGCTCCTGAAGCACGGGGCCGAAGGGATTATCGAATATCCGCTCAACAAGGTGGTGTGAAGGAGGAATCATGATTGCCAGCCGGTTGAAGGACATCACATCGTTTATCGTCATGGACGTCCTGGAGCGGGCCCATGAAATGGAGCGGCGGGGAACCCACATCGTCCACCTGGAGGTGGGGGAGCCGGACTTCGACACCCCGGCCTGCGTCAAGGCCGCCGCCTGCCGGGCCCTGGACGAAGGGCACACCCACTACACCCACAGCCTGGGCCTCATCGAGCTTAGGGAGGCCATCTGCGAGTATTACGGAAACACCTACGGCGTCTCCGTGGCGCCCGGCCGGGTGGTCATCACCTCCGGAACCTCCCCGGCCATGTTCACCGCCTTCGCCATCCTGCTGGAGAAGGACGACGAGGTCATCATCTCCAATCCCCACTACGCCTGCTACCCCAACTTCATTTACTTCATGGGGGGGCGGCCGGTGCGGGTCCCGGTCTACGAGGAGGACGGGTTCCAGTTCCGGGTCCGCTCCATCGCCGAGCACATCACCGACAAGACCAAGGCCATCTTCGTCAACTCGCCGTCCAACCCCACCGGCACCCTCCTCTCCCCCGAGCGGATGAAGGCCATCGCCGGGTTGTCGCCCCACATCATCTCCGACGAGATCTACCACGGCCTGGTCTACGAGGGAAAAGAGCATTCCATGCTGGAGTTCTCCGACGAGGCGTTCGTCTTCAACGGGTTTTCCAAGCTCTACGCCATGACCGGCCTGCGGCTGGGGTATCTCATCGCGCCGGAGCAATACATCCGGTCCATCCAGAAGCTCCAGCAGAATTTCTTCATCTCGGCCAATTCCATGGTGCAAATGGCCGGCATCGCGGCCCTCAGGGAGGCCGGCGACGATGTGGCGCGGATGAAGGAAACGTACAACCAGCGCCGAAAATTCATGATCCGCCGGCTCAAGGAGATGGGCTTCGGCATCCAGGTGGAGCCCACGGGCGCTTTTTATGTCTTCGCCAACGCCAAACATCTGTCGGGCGATTCCTACAAACTGGCCTTCGACATCCTGGAAAAGGCCCACGTCGGGGTGACGCCGGGCATCGATTTCGGCAGCAACGGCGAAGGGTTCCTGCGGTTTTCGTACGCCAATTCCATGGAGAACATCGCCGAGGGCATGGACCGGCTCGAGCGGTACCTGGAAACGCGATGATCGTCGCCTCCGCCCGGTTCATCAAGAGCGCGGCCAATAAGAGCCACTACCCCGAGCCGACCCTGCCGGAAATCGCCTTCGCCGGCCGGTCCAACGTGGGCAAATCGTCGCTCATCAACACGCTGGTGAACCGGAAGCGGCTGGTGAAGACCTCCTCCACCCCCGGCCGGACCCAGTTGATCAATTTTTTCGACATCAACGACGCGGTGATCTTCGTTGACCTGCCGGGGTACGGCTACGCCAGGGTCCCGGAAAAGATCCGGAAGCAGTGGGGCCCCATGATCGAGACCTACCTCTCGACCAGGTCCACCCTCCAGGGGGTGGTGGTGATCCTGGACATCCGGCGGACCCCGGGCGTCGAGGAGCGGGACCTGCTGGCCTGGCTCGACAGCCAGGGGATCCCGGCCCTGCCGGTGCTCACCAAGGTGGACAAGCTCTCCAAGACCAAAGCGGCCAAGCAGCGGGCCGCCATCGCCCGGGATCTGGGGGTTCCCTCGGACCTGCTCATCCTGTTTTCGGCCCAGACCCGCCAGGGCAAGGACGCCGTCCTGGACGCCATCGCCGACCGGTGCGGGCTGACAGCGCCGGCGGAAGAGGAACCGGCGCCGTGACCGATGCGATCCAAACGGGCGGGGAGGGGTTTCGCTCCGGTTTCGCGGCCATCGTGGGCCCGCCCAACGTGGGGAAATCGACCCTCCTCAACCGGATGCTGGGAGAAAAGATCGCCATCACCTCCCGCAAGGCCCAGACCACCAGGAACCGGATACTGGGCGTGGTCCACCGGCCCGGCGCCCAGATGGTTTTTCTCGACACCCCCGGCATCCACAAGGCCGAAAAAGCGCTCAACGTCCGGATGGTGGAGACGGCCCTGACCTCCCTGGGGGATGTGGACGCGGTCCTCTTTATCATCGACGCGGCCCAGCCCGATCCGGCGTCGGAGGAGATGACGGCCGAGGCCCTGGACAAGTTGCGGGCCCCGGTGATCCTGGTGGTCAACAAGATCGATCTTGTCCAGAAGCCCCTTCTCCTTAAGATCATCGACCGCTGGCGGCAACGGGCCGACTTCAGGGCCATCGTCCCTGTATCGGCCAGTCACGGCGACGGCGTGGACCCCTTGCTGGACGCCCTGGCCGCGGAACTCCCCCAAGGTCCGCCCTATTTCCCAGAAGACGCCGTCACCGACATGCCCGAGCGGTTCATCGCCGCCGAGATGATCCGGGAGAAGGTGTTCCGGTTTACGGGCCAGGAGATCCCCTATTCCGCCGCCGTCACCATCGACGAATTCGACGAGCGCCGTGAAGATCTCATCCGCATCCACGCCACGGTCCATGTGGAGCGCGATTCCCAGAAGGGGATCGTCATAGGAAAAAAAGGCGCCAAGCTCAAAACCATCGGCGAAGAAGCCCGAAAGGAGATCGAGCGGATGGTGGGGACCCAGGTGTTTTTGAAGCTGTTCGTAAGGGTGCAGAAAAACTGGAGTCGGGATACGAGGGCGTTGCGGAAATTCGGGTATTGAAGGTCCTCTCCTTCCACCCGCTGTATGAAGGCGACGACTACCGCATCTGCGCGGGGCGCGATCCGGGTCCGGAAGAGCTGGCCGCCATCCGGGCCGCCGACGCCGTGGTCCTGCCCCAGGCGTGCCGGGAGCGCCTCTACCGTATGGCCCGGGAAAACTGCGCTCATGTGTTTCCCAACTACGACGCCCGGTTCCGCTACCCCCGCAAGCCGGACCAGATTCGCCTGTTCCGGGACGCCGGCGCCGACCACCCGCCCGCCGAGACCTTTGAATCCGTCGCCGAATTCAGGACGCGGCACAACGGCGCGCCGGACGATCCGGCCATCGGGTATCCCCTGGTTTTCAAATTCGCCTGGGGCGGGGAAGGAGAGACGGTCTTTCTGGCGGACGGCCCGGAACGGCTGGCGGAACTGACGGCCCTTGCCGAAGCCTATGAGGAGACCGGCCAGACGGGGTTTCTTCTTCAGACCTTCGTGCCGCCGGGAGACCGGGCTCTTCGGGTGGCGGTCATCGGGGCGACATTCCGGTCTTACTGGCGGGTCGGGTCGTCCTCGGCGGGATTCGGTTCCGGGGTCCGGGGCGGGGCCCGGATCGATCCGGACGCCGATCCCCATCTCCAGGCCCGGGCCGTGGAAGAGGCCAAACGGTTCTGCCGCGCGACAGGCATCGATCTGGCCGGGTTCGATTTCCTGTTCGATCCCGCCGACGGCCGGCCGCTTTTTCTGGAGATCAATTATTTTTTCGGACGCCGGGGCCTGGGGGGCGCCGAGGGGTATTATCCCCTCCTGCTGGCGGAGATCGAATCCTGGGTCCGGCGAATAAAGCGAATCGGATGACGCCCTTTTCCTTTCATCTCGAAGAAGAAGACCTGAAGCGGGAACGGTCCCGGGCCCGGGATCTGCGGGGGTCCCAGTGGTGGAAGCGCCGTTGCGACCGGGGCGTCTGTCATTACTGCGGCCGTTCCACGTCCCCCAGGGATCTCACCATGGATCATATCGTCCCCCTGTCCCGGGGCGGACGGTCCGTCAAGGGCAACCTCGTCCCGGCCTGCAAGACCTGCAACACCAGGAAAAGAGAGCTTCTTCCCATGGAGTGGGAGGCTTATCTGTCGGGGATCGGCGCCGGCGGCGAAGATTCGGGAGATGGCTGAAATACGTTGACACTTGTTTAGTCTCTGTGCTATAAATTGCAAGCAGTTTGTTGTATAAAATTATTGAAATAACTTAACATTCAAAGGGAAAATCGGTATGGGAAAAAGACGAATTCTTATGGTGCGGATGCTGGCGATCCTCACGGCCTGTTGCGCCCTGTTTCTGGCGGCCTGCGCCGGCACGCCGCCCCCCACGGAGAAGATCTCCAACGTGGAGATGATGATCCAGCGGGCCCGCCAGAACGAGGCGGACAAATACGCGCCCCTGCAACTGCGGCTGGCGGAGGAAAAGCTCCAGGAGGCCAAGGCGGCCATGGCCGAGGATGAAAACGAAGCGGCCCACAAAAAGGCGGACGAGGCCCTGGCCGACGCCAGGGTGGCCGAGGCCAAGGCCCGGGCCGAAAAGGCCCGCCGGCTAACCGACGAGATGTCCGACAGCGTCGACACTCTCCGTCAGGAGATCGAACGGAAGCAATAGGCGTCAACCCCCTTACGAAATGGAGACGAAAGCGTCATGAAAAAAATATCCTCGTTACGGTTCCTGTGGATCGTTCTGTTTCTCGCGGCCGGATCCCTTCTCATGGGATGCGGCGCCAAGAAGCCCAACCCGGCGTTCCTGGAGGCCCAGTCACTCTACCAGAAGGCGGAGTCCGACCCCGATGTGATGTCCAAGGCGCCGGTGGAGATGCACGAAGCCCGGAAGATGCTCAACAAGGCCGAGGAGGCCGACGATGAAGACGAGGTCGAACGGCTCTCCTACCTGGCTCAGCGCCAGGTGGAGCTGGCCATGGCCGAAGCCGAGGCCAAAAAAGCCCAGGAGCGGATGGAATCCCTGAGCAACGAAAACCGGCGGGTGCTCCTGGAGGCGCGTCAGAGCGAAGTGGACGAGGCCCGCCGGGAGGCCCTGAAGCTGAAGCAGGAGGCCGAGGTCCGGGCCAGGGAGGTGGCGCTGGCCCAGGAGCGGTCGGAGCAGCTCAAAAAGGAAGCGGATATGGCCCGCCAGCACGCCGAACAGGCCAGAGCCGAGGCCCGGCGTCTGGAACAGGAACTGTCGGAACTTCAGGCCAGGCGGACGGAACGGGGACTGGTGCTGACCCTGGGCGACGTGCTCTTCGACACCGGCAGCGCGGAACTGAAGATCGGCGCTCTTCGGAGCCTGGAGAACCTGGTGGCGTTCCTGCAGGAGAATCCCAACCGGAACGTGCTGGTGGAAGGCCACACCGACAGCGTGGGCAACGAGGCCTACAACCAGCGGCTCTCCCAGCAGCGGGCCGAATCTGTCAAGATGGCCCTGATCCACCGGGGCGTCAGCCCGGGCCGGATCATCGCTACGGGCTACGGCGAATCCTATCCCGTGGCCAGCAACAGCACCGAAAGCGGCAAGCAGCGCAACCGCCGGGTGGAGGTCATCATCCTGGACGAGGGCGTCCGGGGCGAAACCATGATGCGGTAAGACCGTAGGGGCGAAAAATTTTTCGCCCCTACGGAATCGCCATAGCCCATGACGAAGCCGAAACGATCAAACGGACTCCGGGAATCCCTGGAGCGCCGCATCCTCCACGGCCTCTCCCTGGAATGGGAACTGGCCCGCAACACCCTGGACGACCGCCATCGCCTCCTCCTGACGCGAAAGCCCCTTTTCAGCCTCGGGGAGATGGAACGGAAGATGGGGGAATGGTCTTCCGGCAAAAACGAAATCCGGTTGAGCCGGTCCTTTGTCCTCAACCATCCGTGGGACAGCGTCCGCGAGGTGCTGAAACACGAGATGGCCCATCAACTGGCCCACCGGATGCTGGCGGGACGGCGGGAGGATCCCCACGGCCCGGTTTTTCAAAGCGCCTGCGACCTGCTCCGGGCCGATCCCCGGGCGTCGGGGGGCTATCCGTCCTTCCGGGAGCAGGTCTTCAACCGGAAGCATTCCGAGGAAGACCGGATCATGCAGCGGGTCCAAAAGCTGCTGGCCCTGGCGGAAAGCGCCAACCCCCACGAAGCCGAGGCCGCCATGGTCAAGGCCCACGAACTCATCGCCCGCCACAACATCGACCTCTTCGACCGGAAGTCGGAGCGTCGGTTCCTGAGCATCTTCCTGGGCGAGCCGGCCCTTCGCCACACCCGGGACGCCTACGCCCTGGCCGGCCTGCTGATGGAGTTCTATTTCGTGGAAGGGATCTGGACGTCGGCCTACGTCCTGGAAAAAGGCAAGATGGGCCGGGTGCTGGAGATCAGCGGGACGCCCCAAAACATCGAGATGGCCGAATACGTCCACGGCTTTGTCCGCCACTACATCGACGCCCAGTGGCGGACCTACAACAAAGACAAGGGACTGACCCAACACCGCAAAACCGACTTCGCCGTGGGCATCATCAACGGCTTCCAGTCCAAACTCGAACCCGCCCAGGACCGTTTGGCCGACGAATCCCCCCAAACCCGCGCCCTCATCCGCCGCGGCGACCCCCAGCTCAACCGCTATTTCCGCCGCCGCTACCCCCGCATTCGCTCCATCCATAGAGGTCCGGTCCGGCAAGACCCCGAGGTCTACAACGACGGCGTCGAGGCGGGGGAGAAGCTGGTGATATCCAAGGGAATTGCCCAGACCGGGGAGGCGGGCAAACAGTTGCCGCATCATAAGAAACCGGGCCGGTAAAACCGGCCCCCCTCATTTGCCATCCCCCGCCTTTTTCCGTCCTTCCTCAATGCCTTTTCCGATTAACGCTCAAAACTTTTCTTGAAAAATGCCGCCGGCTATTCTATGGTACTCACCCATATTGCGCGGACGTTGCTTAAATCATACCCACATACAGGCCCTTGAATTCCTTCGCGCTCTTCGTGCCCTTCGTGGTGAATACATGAGAAAAAACTTCAAGACCCGGAAGATGGATCAAGTTCGCCCGACGCTGGTGAAGCGGAGACCACACTAGGGCCAACAGCGCAAGACCGCTGCACCGAAATCGCCCGCCCGATAGGTCCGCCTCCCCATCCCTTTCCCACCCCCGCAATACACCTCTTTAGCCCTTGATGCCCGCCTCCGTGCATGATATATCCCTTTTTGCATCGGAAAGACGCAGCGCGGGCGCGCCGGGCGCGATTCGACGCCATGTAATCGAAAGGGCGGAGCTGTTGAAAAACGCTGTGCAAAAAGGAAGTTATAATGCCTGACACCCCCTCGGGCCTCCATGCCCATATCTTCGTTTCCTGGCTCCATCCCTTCAAGGAGCAGAAGCTGGTGGTGGTGGGCAACGAGAAGATGGCGGTGTTCGACGACACCCTGCCGTGGGAGGATAAGCTGCTGCTCTATCCCCACAAAATCCGGTGGGAGAACAACATGCCCGTGCCGGACAAGGCGGCGCCGGGACGGGTGGACGTCCCCCAGTCCGAGCCGCTGAAGATCGAATGCGTTCATTTCCTGGACTGCGTCGCAAACGGGGCCGCCCCGGTCACGGACGGCCGGGAGGGCCTGCGGGTGCTGAAGATCCTGAAGTCCGCCCAGGCGACCCTCGATAATCCGCGCATGGAGATATCGACCCAGGCGACAAAAGCCGAATCGTCCAAGGGGAGGTATTTCGCGCATGAGACCGCGGTCATCGACGATGGCGTCGAAATCGGCGCCGGTACGAAGATCTGGCATTTCTCGCATATTCTGGGCGACACACGAATCGGAGAGAACTGCAACATCGGCCAAAACGTGGTGGTCGGCCCGTCGGTGTCCGTGGGGGCGAACTGCAAGATCCAGAACAATGTGTCGGTTTACAAAGGCGTGACCCTGGAAGACGGGGTGTTTTGCGGGCCGTCCATGGTGTTCACCAACATCTACAACCCCGGGCCGAGATCCGGAAGATGGATCAGGTGCGGCCGACGCTGGTTAAGCGGGGGGCGACGCTGGGGGCCAACTGCACCATCGTTTGCGGCGTGACCATCGGGCGGTATGCCTTTGTCGGCGCCGGGGCCGTAGTGAATCGCAATGTGCCGGACCATGCAATGGTGGTGGGGAATCCGGGCAAGCGGATCGGGTGGGTCCGCCGGTGCGGGGAGCGGCTTTCCGATGATTTGGAATGCGGGGAAGGGCTCCATGCGTTGGTGGCGGAGTACCGGGGGCGGAAGGTGGGATATCTGGTGGATATGAGCGATAAAACATTTTTCACTGAGGTGCTGTATGCTAAGGGAATGTGTAAAATCGGCTTTAGAGAAAGCCGCCTATAAAAAACTGGAAGATGAAACTTGGTTTGTCGAGGAAATATTGAAGCAAGCCGAAAATTGCAAAGAAATCGGCCGAATGACCGGCGGCATCATCAACAATCCCACTTCATTCCGCAGCCAATCCACCAAATAACACTGCCCTCTGTCCTGTGCCCTCTGCCTTCCGCCGAGCAGCCGTCGGCGCCGTATTCCATAGCCTGACTCATATACAAAGGAGTCAAAAAATGTTAAGAAAAATCATCAGACCTACGAATGTCAATTATAATATTCGCATACCAAAGGAATATTTGAACCAGGAGGTTGAAATACTGGTCTTTCCTTTGGCTCATGCCCAGAATGACACCGTTCATGATAGTGACGTAACCTTATTTTCGAATCATTCCGCCGGTACTATTGAGGAATGGCGGGATTCTTCAGAGGACGACATATGGACATAAATGTTGCCGATATAGTGTTATGTGAATTTTATTTCAGTGATTTAAAAAATTCTAAAAAAAGGCCTGTTTTGGTTTTCAAGAACAACTTACCGTATAATGATTTTGTTGCTATTCCCATAAGCAGTAAAATTGATAACTTAAGATCAGGAGAAGTTATTCTGGACAATGATGGTTTTGAGCATGGAAATATTCCCAAAACATCAAAATTAATAATACGAAAGACATTTGTTGTATCAAAAGATGTTGTTTTAAAAAAATATGGTACGCTTAAAAAAGAATGTTTTGAGGGCTATCATTTAGAGTTTTGTGATTATTTTCAATGTGGATAAAAAATAGAGGGTAGAGGTGAGGATGATAGGGGATGGCGGGGTTTGAGGGGTTGTTTCCGTTTTTCAACTACGACGAGCTGTTCTCTAACCCCTTCGTGCTCTTCGTGGTGAATACATGAGAAAAAACTTCAAGACCCGGCAGATGGATCAGGTGCGGCCGACGCTGGCGAAGCGGGTGCGGCGGGCAATCCGGGCAAGCGGATCGGGTGGGTCTGCCGGTGCGGGGAGCGGCTGTTCGATGATCTGGAATGCGGGGTCTGTGCCGCCGACAACCCCTGGCGCTTGACCGTCGATGAGATGCGGGATATGATCAGCCAACTGGACGTTTGAGGAAGGAGCGACGCCATGGAAATCGAATGCATCGGCGAACTCACCGATAAAGACATCATCAAGGTCGATCCCCGCGTCTTTGAAAACATTGCGGTGGGATCGACATTAAAGGTTAGTGTAATGGTAACGGACGCGGAAGACGATGAAAAAAAGCCGAAAGAATTGAGTCCCGCCGCCAGGCGCCTGCTTGAGCGCATGGAAAATGCACAGCGCATCGGCGTGCCGGAGGACCCCGAAGAACTGAGCCATTCAAAACTCGCCGAGGAAAGAATGGAGGAAAAGTTTCCGTGGTTGGGATAGAAACCGTAGGAGTCGATACCAACATCCTGATTTACCCTCATGATCGGTCATCGGCTTTTGCCGGTAAGTCGGTTGAATTGCTTTCCCGGTTGCGCGGCGGCGGGCGCGTGGCCATTGCCAAGTGCAGATCGCCAAGACGCTCGAACACCATGGGATTCCGACTATATACACAGTCAATATTAAGGATTTCAGACAGTTTGATTCGATAAAGGCCATCAACCCGTTTGAGGGTGAAAAAGAAGCGGCGCCCCGGATTGAAAAACCCTTCATCCCCTACGGCCGCCAATCCATCGACGAAAAGGATGTGGCCGCGGTCTGCTCAGTGCTCCGGTCCGACTGGCTGACCACCGGGCCGATGGTGGGGGAGTTTGAACGGGCCGTGGCCGACTATGTGGGGGGCGCGCATGGGGTCGCCGTCTCCAGCGGCACGGCGGCCCGCCACTGCGCCATGTATGCGTTGGGCATCGGGCCGGGGGATGAGGTGATCGTGCCGCTCATGACCTTTGCGGCCGCGGCCAACTGCGTGGTCTATCAGGGCGAAACCCCGGTTTTCGCGGATGTGGAACCGGATACGTTGCTCATCGATCCGGCGGCGGAGCTATTGACCCGGCCATCACCCATCCAAAACAATGCGGCTAACGGCGCGATATTGATCCGGAGGCGAAAATGATGTATCAAAAGCATAAATACCGCCACGATGAAAAGAACAGGAGAAACAATGGAACTTGAAATGCTCGATGCATCCGTGGTTGTGTTATCAGAAGGGAACAATCCAAAACTGCTGAATCATGATTTTCTCGCCGGAAATCAAATTGTGCCTGAAGATTGGAATGTCCGGGATATTGTTATCACGCCGCCGTTTTCAAACATCGTATATGAAAACGATGTACAGTTTGTTGTCGAGTTGAACAAATTGCAGATTCGGGCCGGAAAACCGGAACAAATCGATTGTGACCGGGATCTGCCGAAAATGGTGATGGATTACCTGCGCATTCTTCCTCATGTTTCCTATCTCGGCGTAGGGATTAACTATGTTTTTGTCCTAAAAGACAGCAGTCACGATGATATCCGGAAAAATTTTTTGCAGGATGGTCCCTGGCTGCAAAAAGAGGGAAACGTCTCTAGAGCAGCCATTGAGTTCAACTATTTGAATGTCGATCCCCAATTCAATCTTAAAATAAACTCACACACCGACGGCATACTGTTTTCGGTCAATTATCATCAGGATTTCAAGCCGGATCACGAAAAACAGAGAATGCGGTACATAAAAGAAATGGGAAAATTGAAAACCCGTTTTCTGGAATTTGCCCGGCACCTTCCGATTGTCTTGGAACAGGAATCTTAACATGTCTTCTTCTACAGCTGTCATAAACGATCTTTTACCGTTTGCCCCTACATTTTTCAATGTACCGTCAAAGGCGGAAAAAATGGATCTTTTTTACAAAGATCTGTTGCATGAAACAGCCTTGAATCTTTCCAGAGCGTCAATGTCGGGCATTGAACCGCCCCGGAATGAAACCCGGGCGGACCGGGTCTCGACCAGCGAAGAAGACCTTGCTGAATTGACGGGCCAATGGCGCACCTTTGCGGTATCAGAACAGATTGAACGGATCAGAAACTGTTGCGATCCAAAGACCGGTAAAGCCATTGCCGAACGCCTCGGGACGCTTCGCCAATGTCTCCGTGAAGAAGAAGGGCGGAAAATGGATATATCTCTGGATTCGCTGCGGGCCATGCACGCTTTTATTGAACAGATTCCGGATGCCCGTTTACCTCAAATAAGTCTGACCACTGAAGGGGAAGTTTATTTGCGCTGGAAATCAGAACCAGGCCGGCTTTTTTCCATTCATTTCCTGGACGACAGACGGGCTCGTTTTGCGATATTTTATCCCAACCCCCGCCATCTGAAAATGATCAACCGTCATAGCGGATATGAAACAATTGACACGGTTTTGACGTCAGCCGACAGAATCTGTGCTGTCCGGGAATGGATCACTGGATGAAAGGGGACCACCTTCCCGGCAACGATCATGTGGTCCGCTACTGCCCCGGATCAAAACTCGCTGAAGATGGCGCGCCCCTGGCAACCGCTTTTTATTTAAGGCGCAATGAAAAATATCTGTCAGTTGAATGGATGGAATATTTGCAGCAGCATGCCAAAGACGACCCGGTCAAAAAAGTGGCTTCAATATTCAAGGAAAAGCTGAACATAGGGTCAACCGCCCGAATGGCGGTTTTGAATGTCGGCAATATGCGCCATCATGTAAAGACACAAACGGCATCAACCATACGTGTACTTCACGAGCCCGGCAAAAACGATCCCGCACATGCGGGCATACACGATACTGCCCAGGATGAAATGATTATAGCCGAACTCATCACCGAAACAGTGGCCGCCCTGTATCCTTTCCCCTGACTACACCCCTCGGGACGCCACCCAGCACCCAAACCCAGTACCCATGAAAACCATCCTCACCATTGTCGCCGCTATAAAATACCGCTGCACCGAAATCGCCCGCGTGCCCGGCAGCCTGATAAAAGCCCGGACGAAAAATCCATCACCCATCACCCATCACCCATCACCGTCATCGGCGAAAACGGCGACATCGGCCGGAACGTGGTTCGCAACGGATAGAAACCGGCCGGATTTCACCACGAAGAGCACGAAGGGACACGAAGGATGGAATTTGATATACTGCAAGGAGGGAATAGATTTGACATGCTCCATAAACGCATAGACAATCTACAAGGATTTGGGATAAGCAAGGATTTTCCCCGCCAAGCGCGGGCGCCGGAAGTTCAACAAGCCCAACCAACGACAATCCTTGCTTATCCCAAATCCTGGCCTTGATCATCGTTTCGGCCAATGAATGCCGCGGAGCGGCAACGGCATATAGCCTGGGGTTTTAACCCCAGGGTGGGGGCGGCCAACCAATGCGCCCTGAAGGGGCGCAGTCAGGTGAATGGCCGAAACGATGATCAAGGTCCAAATCCTTGTAGTTGGCGGTAACCCCTTCGTGCCCTTCGTGCTCTTCGTGGTGAATACATGAGAAAAAACTTCAAGACCCGGCAGATGGATCAGGTGCGGCCGACGCTGGCGAAGCGGGTGCGGCGGGCAATCCGGGCAAGCGGATCGGGTGGGTCCGCCGGTGCGGGGAGCGGCTGTCCGATGATCTGGAATGCGGGGTTTGTTGGATCATCGATTCGGGGGAAAGCAATATGAATCCGCAAACAATATATTTACCAGATCACATGCGAGGGTGAATTCAAGCGCGATTTTGGTCTGCGAGACCAAGTCGATTGACAGTCACTATGGATGGTGGTAATTTTTGATCAAAGACTTTTCATCAAAAAACAATCAGGGAAACCATACCATGACGAAAACCATTACAGTAAGGCAGGTTGTAAAAATACATAATCGCCAACTTCATTTAATGCTTCCGGAAGGATTCGATTATGAGGAGGTGGAGGTTATCGTTATGCCGGCGTTAAAACAAAATGATCATATTTCCTTTTGGGAATCATCAGATATTGATATGGTTGGAAAGATTGGACAATCTTCTGCTTGTTTTCCTGAAGATGACGAAGATTATTCAAAATGGTAGGCGGAATTTATCTGGCTAAAATTTATTTTACAGATCTTTCCGAGTTTAAAATAAGGCCCGTGATTGTTTTGCGCGTATATGGAGAAGACTGTGCATGCCTGCCTTTGACAAGCAACCTGAAGAACAAAGGGTTTTTATTAGGAACAAAAGATTTGGCGGACGGGTTTTTGAAAAGAGAATCAAAGGTGGTTTTTCCGAAAAGCTTCACACTTCACCGCTCTATTCTGATAAAGCATATCGCTACAGTAAGAGAGGATATACTGTCAACAATACATGTTGAATTTTGCAAGAAAATGGATTGTACCGCAACCCATAACCCATAACCCATAACCGTCATCGGCGAAAACGGCGACATCTGCCGGAACGTGGTTCGCAACGGATAGAAAACGGCCGGATTTCACCACGAAGAGCACGAAGAAACACGAAGGATGGAATTTGATGAGCTGTTCTCTAACCCCTTCGTGCTCTTCGTGCTCTTCGTGGTGAATACAGGGGGAAAAACCGCAAGAATCGGAATAGACTTGCCCATCAGTATCTATTTGGATACAATGTTGCCATGAATACAATACTGCGTACGGAAGGGTTCGATAAGTGGCTTAGAAAGCTTAAGGATGCCCGAGGTAAAGCACGTATTATTGATAGAATCCGATCTGCTGAAAGAGGCAACTTCAGTGACTGTCAACCAGTAGGCCAGGGTGTTTGGGAAATGCGGATTCACTTTGGCCCAGGATATCGGGTATATTACTCGCGTATCGATCCGGTGGTCTTTATTCTGCTTTGTGGGGGTATTAAGCGTAATCAAAAAAGGGATATCGCCAAGGCGCATGAGATGGCAAAATTGTTAGAGGAAGATGAATGATGAAAAAAAACAATCAATTGAACATTGCTCCATTTGATGCAAGTGATTATCTGGACAATGAAGAAACGATTGCTGAATATCTCTCAGTGGCTTTAAACAACCCTGATCCGGATGCTTTTCTTGATGCGGTTCGTGATGTCGCCAAGGCCCAAGGTATCTCAACAGTGGCTCAAAATGCCGGGCTTGGGAGAGAGAGTTTATATAAAGCGCTGAAACCAGGTGCAAAACCACGGTTTGAAACGATACGCCGCCTGTTGACGGCGTTAGATGTTAAAATTGAAATTGTCGCTTCTTGATTTGAATGGGTCAGGCTTGGCTTATTGGATAGTCGGGGCCCCATCGTTGGCCCTGGTCATCGCCCTATCCCTTGCCTCCAAAAGACGCAGCGCGGCCGCCCCCCGGCGTCGGTCTTTTCGATACCCACAATTCGGCGTGCCGCCCTGTTGCCCTTTGAATCGATCCCTTGTAATCGAGGCGGCGGAGCCATGACCCAGGCATCACCCTTCAACCATCGCCGTCATCGCCGTCATCGACGACAACGTCGAGATCGGCGCCGGCACGAAAATCCGGCATTTTTCGCACATTCCGGGCGATACCCGCATCGACGGAAACGGCGACGGGGTTCGCAACGGATAGAAACGGCCGGATGTCACCACGAAGAGCACGAAGGGACACGAAGGATGGAATTTGATGAGCTGTCGAACCGGGTGATCGGCTGTGCGATCAAGCGCTTTGTTCTCTAACCTCTTCGCGCTCTTCGTGTCCTTCGTGGTGGATACGTGGGGAAAAACCGCAATATCCGGAAGATGAATCAAGTGCGACCGACGCTAATGAGACGGGGGCGGTGGTCAACCGGAATGTGCCGGATCACGGCCTGGTGGCGGGCAATCCGGGCAAGCGGATCGGGTGGGTCCGCCGGTGGGGCCGGGCTATTCGAAAAGCCGGGCATCAGGAATTTCTGATCCACACCGGCCAGCACTATGACCGGAACATGTCCGAGACCTTTTTTGAACAGCTTGAAATCCCGGAACCGGATTTGAACCTGGGCATCGGGTCCGGGTCCCACGGGCGGCGGACCGGGGAGATGCTGATCCGGCTGGAAGCGGTGCTGATTGCGGAAAAGCCGGACTGGGTGCTGGTCTATGGGGATACGAATTCGACGTTGGCCGGGGCCCTGGCGGCGGTCAAGCTGCATATTCCCATCGCCCATGTGGAGGCGGGCTTGCGGTCTTTCAATCGCGGGATGCCGGAGGAGCACAACCGGGTGTTGTCGGATCATGTTTCGGATCTGCTGTTTTGTCCGACGGCCAACGCGGTGGAGAATCTGAAGGCCGAGGGCATCGTCCGGGGCGTTCACCTGGTGGGGGATGTGATGTATGATTCGGTGCTGCATAATGCGGCGCTGGCGAAAAAGCGATCGGATATTCTGAAGCGGTTTGGGTTGATGGCCGGAGACTATGCGCTGGCGACGGTGCATCGGGCGGAAAAACCCGTTATAATCAGAGACAATAGAGTCCCGGCGGCGTTTTGGGCGAAGACCTGCGAGGTTTCCAAAACCTCCTAGGTCTGGGGGCGAAAATGCCCACCGTTCTCCGCCCTCATTGACGTATAGGATTTCAGCGCATATAATCTGACATGGTCAGGGTAAAAAGATAGCGCATATGGGAACCCTGACAACTGGTTTGCCGGAATAAATTACCGCTACTTATTTTCGAAAAATTTTGAGTGTAAGCAACATCAGGAGATGAGGTCATGACGATACATATCGATCTTCCCCCCGATATGGAACACTTTATTGAGACGAAAGTCGGCGACGGCCAGTACGGCGACGCAACAGAAGTGGTTCGGCATGCGATTCGGCGTATGCAGACGGAAGACGTTCGGTTGGCGGCCTGGCATGCGGCAATCAAGGCAGGTGATGATCAATTGGACCGCGGCGAGGGCATTGACTATACCCCTGACCTGCTAAACGAAATTACGCAACGGGCCATCGACGATATGCACGGCGATCACCAGATGGATGCTGATGCCCTCCCCTGAGTCGGAACTTATCGAACTTTCACCGAGAGCCCAACAGGATTTCGTTGACATCTTGCGGTACACTGCTGAAAAATGGGGACAAAATCAGTTTTACAGTTACCGCGACAAACTGGACAACGCTATACAGGCCATCAGCCACAATCCTCAATTGGGGCGCCAGCGGGAAGATTTGCCCGCATCGCATCGCGCCTATTTGGTGGGTTCCCATGTTATCATCTACCGTGAGAGCAAAGACCGTGTTTCCGTCGTCCGCATCCTTCATCAGCGCATGATGTTGTCCCGCCATATCGAATAGCCTTTTTTATCAATATGATTTCAGATAAAAACAATCAATCAATTCCAGGCGGCGCCTTGGTCGAAGACCTACGAGGTTTTGAAAACCTCGCAGGTCTGGGTTCAAAATTCCGACCATTCCGCACCCATTTGCGGATCAGCCTTGACTATTCCGCAAATTAATGCAGAATAGTCATGATAATGGAACGTCAGCAAAAAAAGATCATTTGTAATTTAGGATAGCACCAACGCATGAAATGCCAAGGGGCGAAGCAGAAAACCCATAACCCCTAACCCATAACCCATAACCGAATACCTATGTCGCGCTACCACGAACTGCCCGTCAACAACATTCGAACCTATTCCGCCGCTGATCGCGTTTCCAAAGTAAACGAGAAACAGGTGGCGACGCCGCCCCGGCCGGGAATGACCTTCCGGACGTTTCTGGACCACCTTCCGGAAGTGCTGAAGGCGGCCGATCTTAAATCGGTCGCGGAAGCGATTGTCGGGGCCCGGGAAAAACAAAAGCCGGTCGTCGCCATGATCGGGGGGCATGTGATCAAAACCGGCTGTGGTCCCCTCCTGGCGGACCTGGTGGAAAAGGGGTTCATCCACCATATCGCCTCCAACGGATCCGCGGCGATCCATGATACGGAACTGGCCCGTTTCGGCCATACGTCCGAGGATGTGGGCCCCCATTTGGAAGATGGATCGTTCGGCATGGCGTCGGATACCGCGGAACTGGTCAACAAAGCGGCCCGAAGCGCGGCCCGATCCGGCGACGGGTTCGGCGAGACGGTGGGCGGCCTGCTGGCGGAGGAAAATCCGCCGCATCCGGCGCGGTCCCTCCCTGCGGGATTTTCGGATCATGGCCCATACGGTGTCCCGCATCGGCGGCGGCGGCGTCGCGCTCAATTTCGGCAGCGCGGTGATCATGCCGGAGGTGTTTTTGAAATGTCTGGCCGTGGCGCGGAATCTGCGCCGGGATGTGAAGGATTTCACCACGGCCAATTTCGATATGATCCAGCACTATCGGCCCACCATCAACGTCCTGCACCGGCCGGTGTCCATGGGGGGACAATGCTTCGCCATCACCGGACACCATGAGATCATGATCCCGCTGCTGGCCGCCGCCGTTTACGAATACGCGGCGGATACAAGGAGGTAAGGAATGAAGATGTTTGAAGAAGAGTCGGCCGCCCATCTAACCTGCATGGAAGCCCTCGGGACGATTTCGGAACCCATCTTTCGGGCGGCCGAAGTCCTGGTGAAAGCGCTTCTGGACGGAAACAAGCTGCTCGTCTGCGGCAACGGCGACATCGGCCGGATCTCACCACGAAGAGCACGAAGAAACACGAAGGATGGAATTTGAAGAGCTGTTCTCTAACCCCTTCGCGCTCTTCGTGGCCTTCGTGGTGAATACATGGGGAAAAACCGCAAGAAAGGATTTTAATCATGGCGGCAACCGCACAAAAAATTTATGAAAAAGCATTAAAATTGCCGGAACCGCTTGCAAAAGAAATTTTGGACTTCATTGGGTACATTGAGATGAAACATGGCTTGGAAGACACATGGCCTGATGAATTGAAAAAGGCGCAGGAACCTGTAATGGATCAAATCTGGAGCAGCAGCGCAGATGACGTCTGGAATGACCTGTAAACCCGGAGATATTGTCGGCCTGCCATTTCCGTTTTCCGATTTGGCAAGCCGAAAAAAACGTCCTGTCCTTGTTTTGACTCAGGCAGATTATCGAGGGGATTTTATGGGTTTGGCCATCACCTCCGTTGTGACAGAGGATAATGCGGTAAGCATTGAATCCCTTGACATGAGAGATGGATTTCTGCCAAAAAAAAGCTGGATCCGGTATGATAAAATTTTCACTTTAAGCACATCAACTTTGGTAAGGCGCTATGGATCAGTCAAAGAGGATGTGTTTTCAGAGATCATCAACAACCTTTGCCAATATGTCGGCTGCAACAACTTCAAAATTTAATCCCAACACCCAATAGTAAAGGACAGCATTGCCATTCGTAATGATCTTTTTTCCGAGGAGATCAAGGGCGTCCACCAGGCGCGATTGCTGACCTACATGAAGCTGGCCGGCGTCAAGACTGGACTGCTGATCAACTTCAACGTCACGAAGCTCAAGAACGGCATCAAGCGCTTTGTTCTCTAACCCCTTCGTGCTCTTCGTGGTGAATACATGGGGA
>JAABTM010000201.1 GCA_011389855.1 Desulfobacteraceae bacterium | reverse complement strand
AGCATCTTCGAGGTGATGGTGCGGGACTTTTCCAAATTCGCCCTCCAGATCTACTCCAAGCCCGGCAGCACGGAAAAACAGATGGATCTGTGCCTGAAGATGATCCGGAAGCCGGTGGATGCCGACGGGCGGGCCGAACGGGTCTGGAAAGAGAAGGTGTATCCGCTGGTGGATGCGTATGAGATGAATCCCTGATCCTGTGGGCGGCCCGCGCCGCCGGGGATGATGCCATCAGCGAAGGGCGTCCAGAATCCCTCGCCCCGCCGACGCCAGCAGGGCGGCGTCAATGCCGACGGCCATCAGGGTGAAGCCCGCTTCGAGGAAGGGCGGGGCGGCCGCAGCGTCGGCCGTGAAGATGCCGAGGGAGACGCCCTTGGCTTGGGCGCTGCCGCGGACCCGGTCGATGGCGTCCCTCGCGTCCGGATCATCCACCTTCCCGATTTTCCCCATGCTGGCCGAGAGATCGTACGGCCCGACGAAGATCGCGTCGATCCCGTCCACGCCAAGGATCGAATCGATCCGCCCGACGGCGTCGATGTGTTCGATTTGGAGAATGACAGCGATGTCGTCGTTGGCGCGGGCGACATAGTCAGCGAAATTCATGCCGTAGCCTTGGGCCCGGGCGATGCCGACGCTCCGCTCCCCTTGGGGCGGGTATTTGGACCATCGGACGACCCGTTGGGCGTCCTCGGCCGTTTTGATCTGGGGGGCGATGACGCCGTCCGCCCCGGCGTCGAGGCAGCGTTTGATCCAGACCTCGTCGATGGCGGGAATCCGGACGGCGCAGGGCGTCCGGGGCTGGGCCGCCCGGAGCAGATTTCCGAGGGCGGCGACGTCCAGTCCGCCGTGTTCCATGTCGATGAAAAGCCAGTCGAACCCGCACAGCGACAGCGCTTCGGCGATTTCCGGGGAAGGGAGACTGACGATGGCGCCGATCAGGCGGTCGCCCCGGCGGAGTCGGGTTTTGAACGGGTCAGTCATGCTGCCTCCTCCTTTTTAGACGGTTTTCTGGAATTAAAATACTACTTTTAATGCGTGCTCGATTTGATTTCAAATAAAATCGAGCAGCCCCGCCGCCTCGGGTTGAAACCCCAGTCTGAACCCGTAAAACCGGCTGAAGGCCGGTTATGGCTGTCGTGGCATAGATGACGGTTTGCAACCCGAACCGGCTTTTAGCCGGTTTTGAATGATTGAGCCTGGGGTTTCAACCCAAGGCGGGGCGGCCAATGCGTCTGACTTTTATTGAGATCTTCATTTTCGAAATTCGCCTTAGAAGACGAATCGCGTATCCCCTCAATTCAACACCTTGTAGGTAAGGCAAACTAGATCCCGGTCGATCTGTTCGACCTCCAGCAAGGACAATTCCATGGCGATTTCCTCCGTAAACAGGGAGATCCCGTAACCGAAGATTTTCGGCGAGATGGTGACGATGATCTCGTCGATGAGGCCGGCCTCGGCGAAAAGGGAGTTGACCATGGCCCCGCCCGCCAGAATGACTTCGGCGTATCCCCCGGCCGCCAGCTTCGACACAATATCCCGGGGCGCCGCCTGGGTGAATTCCAGGTTGTCCCAATTCGACTCGCGGCCGGCGTCCCGGGTCATGACAATGTTTTTCCGCCCCGGCAGGGGACGCCCGATGGTGTCGTAGGTTTTCGACCCCATGATCACCACCCCCGCCCGCCTGGAGAGTTCCACGAACAGCTTTTTGTCCGCCGCGCCGGTCCAGTCGGGGAAGTGGTCGGGGCTCCTGCCGATCTTGCCGTCCAGGGTCATGGCCATCAACACCGTCACTTTCATCGCATCATCCTTTCGTCCGCCGGTTGTCGTCTCTCCTCAAACTGCCACAACCGGGGGGATAATTCAAACTATTCCGGCATGTCCATTTTTTGAACAGATGATGATCGCTGAGTGTAGGTCGATTCCCGGAACCTTTTCAGGATGTTCGGCATATGCATTCTCGGAAGTCACCCGAAGGGGCGATGCTAAAGCATCGGCGAGGGTTGGGAATCATTCCGGGTTTTTCGGCACGATATTTGATATGGTGTTAAGATGACGGCGCCGGAAGTCGCCGGCGCTCAAAAACCAAAAGGAGGCGACCCATGCGCGTTTTAGGAAATTCACTGTTGCTGATTCTGGCCGGGATGGTATCGACGACCCATGCCGCGCCGGCCATCGAGGACACCCGGTTTTTCCATGAACCGGGATCGGAGATCACGGTCTATTACGGGGAGATCGACCTATCCTCCGAAGATGGATGGAAGGCGGTTCCGGGACCGATAGACGGCGATCCCCGGACCGTTCACCTGATCTTTCCCCCTGGAAAGTCCCGGCACGACGACGCGAAAGCCGGCTCGACCCCGACCCGCCGGGTTCTGGTCGCCACCCGGAAAGCGACGGCCGGCGGATCGATGCCCATCGTTTTGAAAAGCGGCCGGACGGGTGAAGTCCTGACCCTCGAATGGGATATGTCGGAGGCCCGGGAGGACGCCGGGACCGTCCGCGCCGCCCTGAACACGGCGCGGAAATGGCGATGGCGGCCCTATGCGATGACCGTGGAGAGCGCGGTCCTGGATGCGTGGTTGGCGTCGGTTGGGGCGACTCCCGAAAGGGGCCGCGGATCCGGGCGGGGCCGGGGCCGGGGCCGGGATCGGACGACGTCCCCCTTTTCCATGCTGGGCGGCCGGGCCGCCGTTCGGGAGACCTTGCAAATGCAGGCCCTGACGCCCCGAAACGGCGATAAAACCGGACCCGCCATTCCCATCGGCGATATCCAGGGGGTCGAAGTCCCGGCCCATCCTTTCGAGGAGATGCTGGCCGGCGCCGAGGGCGGCCGCCTGGCCATCGCCGACGCGGTCCCCCAGGACCGGTTTTTTCTCTACGCGGCCCGTCCCGACGCCCTGCTCCCGTTCCTGGACGACGGGGCCCGGTTCATCTCCCGCCTGGGCGCCGGCGTCACCGGTCATGCGCTGGAATACAACCTGAAAACCCGCTACCTGGCGCGCCTGGGGCTTGAAGAGACGTGGTTGCTGTCCTTCCTGGAATCCGGGGCCGTCTCGGAGCTGGCCTTTTTCACCCCGGACCTCTTTTTCATCGACGGCACGGATCTCACCGTCGTCTCCCGCCTGCGTCAACCCCGGCTGCTGGTGGGTCTGCTAGGCGTGAACGGGCTGGCGTCGGCGGGCAGCGTCGTCCGGACCCTGCCGGACGGCGCCGAGGTCTTCTGGGCGCTACGGGACGATCTGCTGTTCATGTCCACCTCCGAAGCGGAGTTGTCCTCGGCCCTCGCCCTCGTCAACGCGGAAGGGGAGGGGAGCATGGGGCAAAGCGCCGAGTTCCGGTATATGCTCGCCCAGTTGCCGCCGGACGACGCCACCCGGCTGTTTGCCTACCTGTCCGACCCGTTCATCCGGCGACTGGTGGGGCCGACGGTGAAGATCGGGCAGCTTCGCCGGCTGAACACCCGGGCCGACATGGAACGGATCGTGGCCGCCGGCCTCCTGGCGCGGCTGGACGGCATCATGTCCCCGGACCTGGACGCCCTGATCGCGCACGGCTATCTGCCCCAGGGGTTCGGAGACGGCGGGTACCATGTCGGGGCGGATCTCCGGGTTGAAAGCGACGCTTACGGACCGCTGACCGCCATGAAACCGATCTCTCATGTTGCCATTGACGCGGTTTCACCGCCGGAGGCCGACGCTTACAAATCGTATCTGGAGGGATACCAGCGATTCTGGCGGCGGTATTTCGACCCCATCGCCATCCGGGTCAACGACACGCCGGACGGCGGGCTGGCGGCCGAGACCTTCATTCTGCCGCTCATCGACAATACGATCTACAACGCGCTCCGGCAGGGGCTGGCGACGGCGGAAAACGACACGCCCCTCACGGTTCCGGAAATGGACCCCGAACCGGTGCTCATGTTTTCCATGAATTTCCAGGAAGCGGCCTGGCGCGAGGGCCTCGCCGCAATGCTCGACGATATGATCGGACGGCATTCCACCATCGACCCTTCACTGGTAACGGATCTCCGGCCCCAGCTCCATCTGGCGATTCACGACGCCGACCCGGTCATCGCCCTGGGCAGCGGCGATCTGCTGGGGGCTTTCGGCGGCAACATGGTTGCCCGGGGATCCGAAATGATGGCCGTGCCGATCCTGCTCTCGGTCCTCACCCGGCCCTGCACGCTAATGGTCGAAACAGCCGATCCCGAACGGACGATTCGCCTGCTGGATCGCGCATCGGCGGCTTTCTTGGGCGGCCGGAGCCGCAGCCCCTGGGTGGGATCACCCGATTTTTACCGCATCGATGAGAAAGATGCCTGGATTTACGCCCTGGACATCATGGGCGCGGTGAAGCTGCGCTACGGCATCGAGGTGCGGGGGAATTATGTGCTGATCCGGAATATCCCCTGGTCCGACGCCGGCGCCGTGACAGGGGTAAAGACGGCGTCGCTCAACGGCGCGCGGCTGATCGTCCATCCCCGGGCGAACCGGCTGGGGCTGTCCGCCCTGGCCGCCGCCGCCGGCGAAAAGGCCCGTAAAGCGGCCCTGGAGAGCATGGGGATGCTCTACCCGCTGGTGGCCGGCGGATACGCCGACCTGGCGGACGCCCCGGCGGCCCACGAACAACTGCTGGGGTTCCGGCCGCTCCACCCCGGCCCCGGCGCGTGGGAGTGGGAGGATGGCCATATCGGCTCCACCGCCTACGGGACCGTATTCCGGCAGAAACAACCGGCGGCTCCGGCCGACGCGACCGCCCTGCTCGACGAGATCGAATCCCTGAGCGTGGAGATGCGGTTCGAATCCGACGGGCTGCGGAGCGTGGTGCGCTGGCGCATGTCTGAAAACTGAAGCCGTCGCGCACAGAAAAAAACCGGCCCTTCCCCTTAGAGAGGAAGGGCCGGAGCGCCGGGTCCGCGGGATGAGCGCGATGGTGGACGTCACATGGGGAATGAAACACATCGGTCGACGGCGATGGCGTCCGCCGTCAGGGAACGCCGCGCATGTCCTTCAGGTCGTTCAACCGTTTCGACGCGATGTCGCGGACTTTCCGGTCCGCGTCCTTTTCGGCGATCTGCGCCAAAAGTTTCGTATCCTTCAGTTTGCCCACCGCTTTCATCCGGACATCCGGCACGGAATGCATGTACCGCGGAACGAAAATGTCTTGAAATTTCATGGCTGACCTCCTTTTCCTTTAAGGCTGCGGTTGCGCAGGGGACGGTCGGATGGTCAGCGTCCGATGATTTTCTATTGAAAATCGGTCGCGTATTACTTTTTCTCTATGTACTCCTTTATCAGTTCCGTGGCGACCTCGCCCATGGTTCGGCCTTGTTTGGCGGCAGTGGCTTTAAATTCTCTGTGCAAAATTTCGGGCAGTCTCAATGTGAGCTGTTTGATCCTGTCTTTGTCCTCCAATCGAATCTCCTCTTTACGGGTTAAAAATCGGTTCCGCTGTCTCAGCATCGCCGATGCATCCGGCGTCGGGTCTCCCCTGCGGGGAAAACGCTTATACCATTAAAAACATTATTATGGTTTTATGTCAAGACATTTTTATGGTTGAGGACCCAATTAGATCTCCACTTGTCAAAATCGGCGCGGTCTGGCGATATGGAAAACCAAGGCTTTTGGACATAACCCATGCTTGGCCGACTGCTGGACCAGCCATGGCTCGACGCCTGCCGCTTCCAAATCATCGTAAACTCGTCGGGTTTTATGGTAATCTTGGGTGGCGTAACTGATGAAGACTTTTATGGCTGGGTTGGGGTCTCGTTATTCTGGGGGCTCATAGGGTCCAAGAAACCGCTCCCCGTCAAAATGAATCAAATGAGACGGCGCGTCGGCGATCCATACCTCGGTCTCCCATGCAATGTCGGCGAGGTAGCGGGCCATGACGTTGCGGTCAGGGAAAGCGGTCACATAGACAAGCCCGGCTTTTGATTCGGAAAAGTTTCTCGGCCGGCCAGATAAGCTGCTAAATTATCGTTCCATTTTCGTGTGCCGAAGCTTCGGAGAAGCGACAGCGCTTCCGGCTCAATCTGATAAACGGCCTTGGGGCTGTTCACGGGACGATCCGGCATATCCGGATTGTAAAGCGCGATTCCGGCATCGACAAATTGGTGCATGGTCTGTCGGCGCACCGTTTCGCGGGTG
The DNA here is from genome assembly GCA_011389855.1 of Desulfobacteraceae bacterium. Taxonomy (GTDB): domain Bacteria; phylum Desulfobacterota; class Desulfobacteria; order Desulfobacterales; family JAABSP01; genus JAABTD01. Next base: position 3,559 of record JAABTM010000201.1, on the reverse strand, counting down.
TTGGGAGCGTACTCCTTCCCATAATGCCGCCGAACCCAGTCCATAATCGGCGTGATGCCGATCAGAGGGTTTTCGGCCTGGGGCCAATTCTTTTCCGGCGTGAGGTTGAGAAGCGCGAGGAGGCAGAGCGCGGAACGTTCGTTTTGCTGCGCCGGGGGCAGGCCCAAAAGAGTCAAAATGTTGCGAGCTTCGGTCAGATGATCGTCGGCGTCGCTCATACAACAATCGCTTTCACTTTATTGTCGATCATTTCCTGATCCAATGCCGTTTGCTCCAACGCCCACTCTCCAAGCGTCGTTAACGCATCCCTGCTCGGGTATTGGATCCTTCTAAGATCGGTGGCGTTCACCTGGGTATGACCGTTGAAGGTTCGAAAATGTTCATCCAGCATGGTCGTATTTAAAAATGCGGCAATGCCGAAAGCCAGCGTTTTCGGCAAACCGCGCTTGTTGTCGTGAAAAACATTCAAGTGATTTTCAAACCCCAAAGCCGGGGCATTTGCAAATTTGGCGGGATCAACCACGTTTGCCACAACCCGCCGTTTTTCTTCTTTGGATGAAAAACGACGCACCACGCAGTAAAACCCATTCGGATACAGCCATTTTTCAGTTTCGGCGCCGCGCTTTATGGCGTTGGGTTTTTTCATGCCTGTTTTGGGCCATTCGACGCCGCCCCTATTGAAATGGCCGGGATACAGCAGTGGAACCGCATCCGCCTCCGGCATGTCGCGCAGGTGTTTTTTAACCCGAAAATCGACAACCGGCCCGGTGGAAACCTTGATCCGGAGATCAGCCAGTGAATAGCGAAACGATGGGCGGGATTCCAATGCGCCCATACCGGAAACAGTGGGGATACGGATAAATATTTCGGGGTCGTCCGGGGATATGATCCGGTCGCAGGGATGTTCCCGGACCGTTAGATCCTTGAATCCATCGTCCGTTGACGTTGAAATGACAATAGGGCCTTGCCGTCCATCGCGCTCCAGTCGGATGATGACATTTTCCTGCAACACGTCGTCTTGCTTGAACGCTTTGTTGCGCGACCCAAACAGATGGATTTGCCGGATGGCTGCGCGATGGAGCAGGTATTTGCGAAAGGGGCGGTAATACGGCCCATTGCAAAAACTGCGCGGAATGATCGCAACAAGTTGACCGCGTCGATCCAACAAAGTTAAAGACAAGGCCACGAAAGCGGAATACAGGTTCACCGTCTCTATGCCGGCCCGTCGTAATGCGGCGCGATGGGCGGAATCGCTCCGTATTTTTTTGTAGGGGGGGTTCAGGATCGCATGGGTGTATGCCGGCGCAATTTCGCCAAAAAGATCCCCGGAAATCCAATCCGCCGCCGTATGGATAAAATCGTCTCCTCTGATCCTTAAAACAGTGCCGGGGAGCTGTCTGTATCGGTCCAAAGTCCGAACCAACTGAGGGTGCAATGCGTCATCGATTTCAAACGCATCCAGTTCCACGCGTTGAGCGTTGAAATCACCGGAAGCCCATCGCTCCAAAAAGGCGGCGGATAAAGAACCCGTTCCGGCCCCGGCGTCTAAAACGCGACAATGGTCATGCACGTCCGCTTCAAACATCTCCGCCATGAACCGGGAGATGGACTCCGGAGTAAAGAACTGACCAAGCTCGGATTTCTTTATCGGATCAGTGGATTTTGATATGGCCGGACTTGATCGTTTCATTTGTGGCGAATGGGCCTCTGTCTACTATCCTGCGTTTCGTACTGGCGTTGTCAGGTTGAATTTAGCAGAGAAGAACTTCGGCGTCCAGCCGCGTTTGTAATTGACAGACTGCGCAGCCTGATCCAACCCTACCCCAACACCTCCCCCAAAAACACCCCCGTATAACACCCCTCCTTCTTCGCCACCTTCTCCGGCGCCCCCTCGGCCACGACACGCCCCCCGGCATTTCCCCCCTCCGGCCCCAAATCGATGATCCAGTCGGCGGTTTTGATCACGTCCAGGTTGTGTTCGATGACCACCACGGTGTTGCCGCCGTCCACGAGGCGGTGGAGGACGGCCAGGAGCATCCGGATGTCCTGGAAATGGAGGCCGGTGGTGGGTTCGTCCAGGATATAGAGGGTTTTGCCGGTGTCGCGCTTGGCCAGCTCCCGGGAAAGCTTGATCCGCTGGGCTTCTCCGCCGGACAGTGTGGTGGCCGACTGGCCCAGTTTGATGTAGCCCAGGCCCACGTCCATGAGGGTGTCGAGGATGGTCTTGATCTTGGGGAACCCGGCGAACAGTTCCCGGGCCTGGCGGACCGAGAGGTCGAGCACGTCGGCGATGGAATGGCCCTTGTAGGCGACCTCCAGGGTGGCGTCGTTGAACCGGCGGCCCCGGCAGACCTCGCAGGGGACGTAGACGTCGGCCAGGAAGTGCATCTCCACCTTGATGTAGCCGTCCCCGGAGCAGGCCTCGCACCGGCCGCCCTTGACGTTGAAGGAGAACCGCCCTTTTTTGTAGCCCCGGGCACGGGACTCCGGCAGTTGGGCGAAGAGGTCTCGGATGGGGTCGAAGAGCTTGGTGTAGGTGGCCGGGTTGGATCGCGGGGTCCGGCCGATGGGTTTCTGGTCGATGTTGATCACCTTGTCCAGGTGCTCCAGGCCCCGGATGGATCGGTGCTTGCCCACCTCCATGCCAGAATTGTGGAGCCGCCGGGCCAGGGCCGGGTAGAGGATGGCGTTAATGAGCGTCGATTTTCCCGCGCCTGAGACCCCCGTCACCGAGACCAGCAGCCCCAGGGGGATCTTGACGGTGATTCCGGCCAGGTTGTTCTCCTCGGCTTTTTGGATCGCGACCCACTTGTTGCCCGCCGACCGGGGCGTCCGCCGCTTTTCCGGGACCGCGATCCGTTCCTCACCGCTCAGGAACTTGCCGGTGACCGAGACCGGGTCCAGCATGATCTCTTCCGGGGTTCCCTGGGATACGATCTGACCCCCCAACAGGCCCGCGCCCGGCCCGATGTCCACCAGCCAGTCCGCCGCCGTCATGGTCTCCTGATCGTGTTCGATGACGATGAGGGTGTTGCCGATGTCCCGCAGGTGGCAAAGGGTCTCCAGGAGCTTGATGTTGTCCCGCTGGTGGAGGCCGATGGAGGGTTCGTCCAGGATGTAGAGGACCCCGGTCAGCTCCGATCCCACCTGGGAGGCGAGCCGGATCCGCTGGGATTCGCCGCCCGAGAGCGTCGGCCCGTTCCGGTCCAGGGAGAGGTAGTCGAGGCCCACGTTGAGGAGAAATCCCAGCCGGCTGACGATCTCTTTGAGGAGTTCCTCGGCGATGAGCCGGCGGTTTCCGGTCAGGGCCATGCCCGTGAGAAAGGCGTGGGCCTCCCGGACCGTCAGGGCGCAGATGTCCATGATGGACATGCCGTCCACCCGGACGTGGAGCACCTCCGGCTTGAGGCGGCGGCCCTTGCAGGCCCGGCATGTGGTGGCGGACATGAAGCCGGCGTACCATTTTTTCTGGCTTTCGGATTCCGTCTGGTGGTAGCGGCGCATGAGGGTGTGGACCAGCCCCTCCCAGGCCATGGTCACGTCCCCCTGGATCTTGTCC
>JAABTM010000497.1 GCA_011389855.1 Desulfobacteraceae bacterium | reverse complement strand
GATCTACCATTTTCTGCGGCTCCTGTTCAGCAAACTCGGCCGGCAACACTGCCCCGGATGCGGCCGTCCCCTGGAGACCCGAACCCGGTCCCAGATCGCCACGGCGATCCAAAAGCGGTACGGCAAACGGTCCGCCCGGATTCTGGCCCCCAAGGTCTTCGGCCGCAAGGGGTTCCACAAGGATGTCTTCGCCCGGGCCCTGAAGCGGGGATTCACCGAAGCCCGGGTGGACGGCGAGATCGTCCCCGTCGTCGAGGGGATGGCCCTGAGCCGGTACCACGAACACACCATCTCCCTGGTGATGGGCAAACTGCCGGACCCCGACCTGGACGGACTGGTGGACCGGGCCCTGGCCGAGGGCGACGGCAGCCTGATCGTCCTGGACGCCAAGGGCAACGAAGAGATCTTCAGCCGCCACGGCCTCTGCCCGGCCTGCGGCATCGGCGCGGGGGCCCTGGACCCGCGGCTCTTCTCCTTCAACAGCCCCCAGGGGGCGTGCGGGAAATGCGACGGTTTGGGCGCGGTGGACGAGGACGGCGCGGTCTGCCCGAAATGCGACGGCAGCCGGCTGCGGCCCGAGGCCCTGGCGGTGAAGGTGGGGGATCTCTCCATCTGGGACGTGGTCCGGGAGCCGGCCGACGCGGCCATCGCGGCCCTGAAGCGGCTCACCTTCGACGCCCATGACGCGCCCGTCGCCGAGCCGATTCTCGCCGAACTGACCACGCGCATGGACTTGCTGCTGCGGCTGGGGCTGGGCTACCTGTCGCTTTCCCGGAGCGGCGACACGCTGTCCGGCGGCGAGGCCCAGCGGGTGCGGCTGGCGGCCCAGCTCGGGTCCAACCTGGCCGGGGTCCTCTACATCCTGGACGAGCCCACAATCGGCCTCCATCCCCGGGACAACGCCATCCTCATCGACGCCCTCAAGACGCTGCGGGACCGGGGCAACTCCATCCTGGTGGTGGAGCACGACGAAGAGACCATCCGGGCCGCCGACGCCCTCATCGACCTGGGGCCGGGGGCGGGTCACCTGGGCGGCGCGGTGGTGGCGACGGGATCGGCGGCGGACCTGATGCGCCATCCCGACTCGGTCACCGGCGCGAGCCTCAACGGACGGCCCCGGCGGATCACCACGAACGGCCGGATCACCGCCGACGGACCGCGCATTCATGTGGCGGGGGCATCCACCAACAACCTGAAGGAAATCGACGTGGACTTCCCCCTGGGCGGCCTGGTCTGCGTCACCGGGGTCTCCGGGTCGGGCAAGTCGTCGCTCTTGAAGGAGACCCTCTATAAGGGGCTGCGGGCCCGGCTGTCCGGGGAGAACGGCGACGGGGGCGGCTGCCGGTCCATCGAGGGATGGGAGCGGATCGACCGGGTCGCGGAGGTGGACCACACACCCATCGGCCGCACGCCGCGGTCGGTGCCGGCCTCCTACGTGGGGTTTCTGGGGGAGATCCGCAACCTCTTCGCCGCGACCCGGGAGGCCCGGACCCGGGGATACGCGCCGGGCCGGTTCTCCTTCAACGTGGCCGAGGGCCGGTGCCCGGAGTGCAAGGGCCAGGGGACGATCAAAACCGCCATGAGCTTTCTGCCGGACGTCTACGTCCCCTGCGAGGTCTGCGGCGGACGCCGGTTCAACCCCGACACCCTGGCCGTCACCTACAAGGGCCGGACCATCGGCGAGGTGCTGGAGATGACCTTCGACGAGGCGACGGAATTTTTCTCGGCCGTGCCCAAGATCCGCCGGGCCGTGAAGTTCGTCTCCGACATCGGCCTGGGATACCTGCGCCTGGGCCAGCCCAGCCCCACGCTTTCCGGCGGCGAGGCCCAGCGCATCAAACTGGCCCAGGAACTGGCCAAACCCGGCCGGGGGCATACGTTTTACATTCTCGACGAACCTACCACCGGCCTCCACCACGCCGACGTGGAAAAACTGCTGGCGGTGCTGGAAGCATTGGTGGACGGCGGGAACACCGTGGCGGTGATCGAACACAACCTGGACGTCATCGCGGCGGCGGATTGGGTGATCGATTTGGGGCCGGAAGGGGGCGGCGATGGGGGACGGGTTGTGGCCGCGGGGCGGCCGGGGGAAGTGGTGCGGGTGGAGGGGTCGCATACTGGGCGGTTTTTGGGGCGGTATGTGGGGGCGGGAATTGTCTGAACCGGGATGGCCGGAATTTCAGGATTTGCAGGATGGCGTGCCCCAAATCCCGGCCATCCTTTAATCCTGGCTATCCGGGTTCAGACAACTGTTGAACTACCGCCTTCGACCGTAAAGATTTTGACTTTTCCGGCACCGGATTCTATCCTGATTTTCAGCATGTAGAGCAAAACCTTCACATTGAAACGGAAGGAAATGGGTATGCCTTTGACCATAGAGGCCGTATTTGACGGCAAGGTCTTTTCGCCGGTCACGCCGGTAGCCATCAAACCCAATACCCGCGTTCGGATTTCCGTTGATGCCCAGGATGAACAGGCGCCAATGTCGTTTCTGGAAACGGCCCGGTCTTTGAAACTCGATGGGCCGCCGGATTGGACTGAAAGGCTCGATGAATATCGGTATGGCGGGAAATGGATTGATGATGCAGATCGCTGACTATCCGGCGGGCGGGGCTTGGGGCTCTGCTTTAGGAGTGATTGTCTGAACCGGGATGGTCGGGATTTCGGGATTTATAGGATTGCGCCTCTCACAAACAGGGGTTGAAACCCCTGGCTATACGCCGTCGCCGCTTCGCGGCTGGTGGCCCGATGTACCGGGCATGCGGCGACATTTGAATCTTATGATTTGGAAACGGTGTTGCCCCCCCAATGTTCTGTGCCGTCATCGC
>JAABTM010000496.1 GCA_011389855.1 Desulfobacteraceae bacterium | reverse complement strand
TCAGCCCCATGTGCTTGGTGACCGCCGCCGTCAGGGTCGTCTTGCCATGGTCGATATGGCCGATCGTACCCACATTCACATGCGGCTTTTTTCGCTCGTACTTCTGCTTCGCCATCTTCTTCCTCCCATAACTTGATTAGGTGGAATCCATATTCGGCATGATGATCTGGAATCCACGCGACGCCTGCTGACGGCCGGCGCAGAGGATCGCCGCCGGCATCTGACAAAAATAATGGAGCCCACGACCGGAATCGAACCGGTGAACCTCTTCCTTACCAAGGAAGCGCTCTACCGACTGAGCTACGTGGGCTCATCAAACAGGAAAACCACAACGACAGCGTGCTGAAGGCAACCACTCATGCGCTTGGAGCGGGAGACGAGATTCGAACTCGCGACATCCAGCTTGGAAGGCTGAAGCTCTACCAACTGAGCTACTCCCGCCCGTAAAATCCGCTCATCGTTTTCAGGCTTGCCTCAACCCGTCTTTCGCGCTATAAGTTTGGCGGTTGCCGGATATCCTCAAAAGGCGCACCGCAGCACGAGATTCTGTGAAGGAAGGGATGTAGTCTCGATTCAACCCTGTGTGGAATCTCCTACATACGCCTCGCTCATGAGGATGGTGGTGGGGGGAGGATTCGAACCTCCGAAGGCTTCGCCGACAGATTTACAGTCTGTTCCCTTTGGCCGCTCGGGAACCCCACCAGAATATTTTTTTACTTCTTTGTTGCGTCGAAGTCTGGAGCCAGCGAAGGGACTCGAACCCCCGACCCACTGATTACAAATCAGTAGCTCTACCAACTGAGCTACGCTGGCCGAATTGCAACCCTTCTGACTCGCGCCATGGCGACGATCAACCGCCATAGAACATCCTCTTTTAGCGGTTCCGGCGCTTTTTTACAATCCCTAAATTTTCTTGAATTTATCGTTTAACTGGTTTTGCACGCATTTATTTCCCAATTTTATTTCTTTTCGTTCTTTTCGTTCATATTTTAAATAATATTGCTTTTTTCCGTTTTTAACGCTTTGGCCCGGCCCAACTTTGCAACGAAATCTACCCCCGAAGGCGATGCTGGGACGCGTTACATGTATCGGATCACCATATAAATGGATGCCGGAAGCGAGAAATCCTTGACAAGATGGGCAAAAGTTCTATATTCCTTCACGTTATGAACGACGATTCAGGCCAGACATCGACGGCGTTATCCGGAGAGGGCCATGACCCCGGTTCCAATGACCCCGGTCCCCATGACCCCGATCCCAATGACCCGATGCGCCTTAGACCTTAACATAATTTTTACCTTTTTATTAAGGATTAACTATCTCATGAAACTTTTTCTGCGAGCGCTTTCGGCCTTGATGCTTTTTTTCATCCTGAGTGGCTGCGCACAAATGTTGAATCAAAATCAGGCGGTAAACAGCAATACCTCCGCTGAACCCGCGCAGGGCGCCGCTGCATCGGAGGAAGGACACGCCGAGGTTCCACCGGAAACCATGACCGCCAATGATCTGGCGGCATTTGAGACTGAAACGCTGTTCAGCGAAGATGACGGCATGGATTATTGTTCTCCGGAAGAAATCGCCGCGGAAGCCGCCATGACCCTGCCGCGGGTGGAGTTGGACGACGAGGACGGGACAATGGCGTCCGGGGACGAGACCATCCCCGAAGCGACTCAGATCTCCCTGGACCGGGCACTGGAATACTGTCGGCTGTCCCAGGATCTCTGGCAGAAAGGCGAACTGGACACGGCCCTGGATGCCCTGGACGAAGCCTACACCCTCATGATCGAAATCGATTCCGAAAACCGCCCCGGCGTGATGCAGCAGATCGACGACCTGCGGTTCATGATCTCCAAACGAATTCTGGAAATATACGCATCCCGGAACATCGTGGTCAACGGCAGTCATCAGCCGATCCCCATGGTGATGAACGAGTACGTCGAGAAAGAGATTAAAAGCCTGACGAGGGGGGACTTCTTCATCCAGGCTTACAAGCGGTCCGGGAAATACCGCGCCATGATCGTGGAAGAGCTGAAAAAGGCGGGGCTGCCCGAGGAACTTTCCTGGCTGCCGCTCATCGAAAGCGGCTACAAATCCAATGCCCTGTCCCGGGCCAGAGCCCTGGGGCTGTGGCAGTTCATTCCATCGACGGGGTACAAATTCGGGCTAAAACGGAACCGCTACATCGACGAACGGCTGGATCCGGTGAAGGCCACCCATGCGGCCATCGAATACCTGAAAGAACTCCACCAGATATTCGGCGACTGGTCGACGGTGCTCGCCGCCTACAACTGCGGCGAAGGCCGGGTCCTGAAGGTGATCCGGAACCAGAACGTCAACTATCTCGACAATTTCTGGGATCTCTACGAGCAGCTCCCCCGGGAGACCGCCCGGTATGTCCCCCGATTCCTCGCCACCCTCCACATTTTAGAAAATCCGGGCCTGTACGGCCTGGACGCCATCGACACCTGCCTCCCGCTGGAATATGAAACGGTCGAGGTGGACAAACAGCTCCATCTCAAAGAAATTGCCGCGGCCATCGGCGTTACCCGAGAAGAAATCCAGGAACTCAATCCCGAACTGCGGTATCAACTCATTCCCGGCGACGGCATGTATTCTCTGCGGGTGCCCAGTGGAAAAAGCGAGACGCTGGTCGCAAAACTCGAGTCCATGCCGGCCTATGCCCCGGCGAAAAAGAAGATCGAGATCGTCTATCATCGCGTGCGCCATGGGGAGACTCTGTCCACCATTGCCCAGCGTTACGGCACGAACGTTTCCCGCATCGCCAAAGCCAACCGCATCTCGCGCCGGAACATTATCCGGGCCGGGAAGACCCTCAAAATCCCCATGACGGCGGCCGCAGCCAAGGCC
>JAABTM010000495.1 GCA_011389855.1 Desulfobacteraceae bacterium | reverse complement strand
GCGAGGCCGGCCGGGTCCGGTGCCGGCGGTTCAGCCGGGACATTATGTTGCGTCGGCTACACAATGTCTATGCGTCGCTTCAAACGCCTTCAAGAAAACATATTGCTTAACAAAACAAGGGTTTTGATGTATGATGCTTGTAAGCTCACCGCTGGCCGCGCGGCCGGGCGGGGTCAAGTCTGGTATAATTATTCCGGCAATTCGCCTTAGACCTCCGAGGTTTCCAAAACCGCGGAGGTCTTTAATAGAAGAAATCATGGTGAAAAGATGACAACCTCCAAGGACGAGGTCTCCTGGTCGGAACGATTCAGGGAAATAACGGACAAACTCGCAGAGGCTGCGCAGGATCGACCGCAAGAAGAAATTGATGCCGTGATTGATGAGGTGGTTGAGACGGTCAGAAAGAAGAATTGAAAAACCTCCATACCCATTTGCCCTCCGCCCCAACCTGTGATACGTAAGCATGAGATTAGACGGAAGGAGGGGCCGCGTGATCGTCGCCATCCACCAGCCTCAGTACCTCCCATGGCTGGGCTATTTCGACAAAATGGACCGGGCCGACGCCTTCTGCCACCTCGACAACGTCCAGTTCAAGAAAAACGAATGGCAGAACCGCAACCGCATCCGCACCGCCGACGGCTGGCAATGGCTCACCGTTCCGGTGATCCACCGATTTCCCCAGACCATCGACGCCGTGGAAATCGACAACCGGAAGCCCTGGGCCAAAAAGCACCTGCGGGCGCTGGCCGTCCACTACGGCGGGGCCCCGTTTTTCGACGACCACATCCCGTTTTTTAGAGAAACCTACGGACGAACCTGGCAACGGCTGGCCGATTTGAATATCCACATTATCGACTACATCCGAAAGGCCATGGGAATGCGAGAAAAACCCGTTGTCCGGGCGTCGGATCCGGCCCTGATTAACGAGCCCGATCCCACAGGCCGGCTTATCGACATCTGCCGTCATTTCAAGGCCGACGCCTACCTTTCCGGCCAGGACGGGGCCCGGTACATGGACATGCCGGCGTTTCAGCGAAACGGCCTCGACGTGATGTTCCAAGCATACCGGCATCCCGCCTACCGGCAGCGGTATTCGGGATTTGAACCTTGCATGTCCATAGTGGATCTGTTGTTCAATCACGGCCCCGACAGCCTGTCCATCATCAGGAATGAGCAAGGCGGCGACCAATGAACGAGCCGGTCAACATCCTGGCCATCGGGGCCCATCCGGACGACATCGAGTTCGGGTGCGGGGGAACGCTTATAAAATTCGCGGACAAAGGCCACCGGGTGTTTTTGCTGGTGATGACCCCGGGCGGCGAAGGCGGATCCGAGGATGTCCGGACCCGGGAGCAGGAAGACGCCGCCGGGATTATGGGCGCGACGGAACTGTTGTGGGGCGGATACAAGGACACCTATTTGCCCGGGCAGCGGGATATCATTCAACACCTTGAAAACTTTATCAAAAAGGTCGGGCCTGTTTTCATCTTCTGCCATTTTCCGGACGACACCCACCAGGACCACCGCCACATGGCCAAAGCGGTGATCTCGGCCACCCGGTATGTGCGCAACGTCCTTTTTTATGAAGGCCCCACGACCCAGAAATTCGCGCCCCACGTATTCGTGGACGTGTCCAAAGTCCTTGACCGGAAAATGTCGGCCCTGGAGGCCCACCGGTCCCAGGTGATGAGGACCAACATCGAGTCTTTGTCCATCCTGGAAGCGGCCCGCTCCACCGCCAATTTCCGGGGAACCCAGGGCCGGGTCAAATACGCCGAGGCGTTTCAATCGTTGCGGCTGTTTATCAACATTTAGGTGAATTACGGAAAGGCCGCGCGGCATCCATGAATCGGTTGCCGTTTATTCCCCATTCCCGCCCATTCCTGGGCCGGGAGGAAATGGACCGGGCCGCGGCGCTCATCGCCTCCGGCCAAATCGCCCAAGGCCCTGAAACCGAGGCCTTTGAAAACGAATTCGCCCGATGGCTGTCCATGGACGGCGCGGTCGCCGTAAATTCCGGGACCGCGGCCCTCCACCTGACCCTTTTGGCCATGGACGTCGGACCGGGGGACGAAGTCATCATCCCCTCTTACGTTTGCACGGCCCTGCTCAACGCCGTCCATTACGTGGGGGCCGTCCCGGTGATCGCCGACGCGCTGCCCGAAACCGGCAACATCGACCCGGACGACGTCAAAAAGCGGATGACGCCCCGGACCCGGGCGGTGATCGTCCCCCATCTGTTCGGCCTGCCGGCGGATATGGACGCCCTGCTCTCCCTTGGCGTCCCCATTGTCGAGGATTGCGCCCAGGCCGTCGGCGCCCGTCATGGGCGCCGGTTGGTGGGAACCATGGGCCACGCGGCGGTGTTTTCCTTCTACGCCACCAAGGTCATGACCACCGGAGAAGGGGGGATGATCGTTTCCAACGACCAAGATCTCCTGTCCAAAGCGGCGGACCTGAGCGCTTACGACAACCGGCGGGAATACGCCGTGCGATACAATTATAAAATGACGGACATCCAGGCCGCCATGGGCCGGGTGCAGTTGTCCCGGCTTTCGGAAATGAACCGCCAAAGGGCCAGGATCTCCCAACGCTACGACGCCGGGATTTCAGCATTGCCGATCCGGGCGCCGGCCCGTAAGTCAGGCCGCATCTATTACCGCTACGCGGCGGCCGTACGGAGCGGCCTGGACGCCTGGATCGACGCCCTGACGGCCCGGGGCGTCGGGTGCGCCCGCCCGGTGTTCAAGCCGCTACACCATTATATAGGCCGCGGCGACTGTCCGGGCGCGGAAGCGGCCTGGCGAACCTTCCTCTCCCTGCCGGTTTATCCGGCGCTTTCGGATGCGGAAT
>JAABTM010000022.1 GCA_011389855.1 Desulfobacteraceae bacterium | reverse complement strand
ACGCCATCCGCCTGATTCAACGCATCGACGTTCGGCGGGCGCCCGTGGACGAAAAGGGAGAACTGGTCGGCATGATCACCCTGTCCAGCTTGATATTGGATAATGATCTTTTATAGTGGCGGCGAGTATTTTTCGATGAACCGCTTTTCGGATTGGGCCGTTCCGATCAGCACCAATTCGTCGCCGCCCTGAAGGACAATCGAGGGATCTGGATTGACGACCAGACCGCCGCCTCTTTTGACGGCCACAACGCTGCAACCGGTGTTTTCACGAATGCGAATGTTCGCCAGAGCCTGGTTTTGCAGTCTCGGGTGCAGGGCGGTTCGAAAAACATTAAGCCCTTCGGAAAGCATCAGTATCTTCTGGGGCTGGAGCAAATTCAGAATGGTGGCCGCGACCAGCGAACTGTAGGACATCACCAGATCGGCGCCGGCCCGGTGAAGAGTGTTGATATTGCGGTCCAGGCTGGCCCGGCTGATGATCTGGGCATCCGGCCGAAGGCGGCGGCAATAGATGGACAGGTAGATGTTCATGTTGTCGTCGTGGGTGGTGATGAGGATCGACGGCGTTTGGCGTATGCCGGCCTCTACAAGGGTCTCGAGGTCGCCGGCGCTTCCCTGGATAAAGTTGGGATTCCGGGAGGCGATTTTGATGTTTTTTTCCACCACGCGGAAATCAATGGACTGATCCTCCAGCGCATCCGCCGCCGCCTGGCCGACGCGGCCGCCGCCCAGCACGACCACCGGTCCTTCGGCCGGCTCTTTTTCAGCATCGCCTCCGATGGATCGATCAAACGCTTCCAACTGACTTTCGGCGCCGGCCAGGACCAACACGGTGGATTCCCCCAGAAGCGATTGAGGTTCGGGCGTTAAAAACCGGCCCTGTTCCCACAAACCGACCACCGTCACCCCGGCGACCTCGCGCAAACGACTTTCGGCCAGGGTTTTTCCTTCCAACCAGGTCCGCATGACCGGGGCCTCGGCGATGAACAACTGGTTGAATTCCCCGATCACATTGGCCTTCAAACTGACCCCGTGTACGCGGCGCGCCAGGGCTTCGCCAAGCATTTTGGTAAACTGGAAGACATGGGTGCCGCCCGCCAGTTCCAGGATATCCAGCGAATCGTCCACATCGGCATTGGTCGCGATAACCACATCGGGGTTGACCTCCCGAATGGTGAAAATGATGTTCGTGCCGGCGATGTCGTCGTTCAAGACCACCACCATGGCGGCGCGGCCGATGTTCAGCCGTTCGTATGTGAGGGGGTCGTCCAGGTCGCCGACGACCACTTGATATCCCTGATCGTGCAGATCCAGCGCGGTTTGAAGTTCGGCGGCGAGGACGACGTAATCGATGCCGTATTGGCCGAGTTTTCGAATCAGGGCCGCGGCGACCTCGTCGAAATGGGTCAAAATCACATGGTTGGACATGCCCTCGGGCGCCGTCCGGGGAGCCCGGGCCTTGTTCTGCTCTTCCAGCCAGGGCGCGTAGAAAAATTGAATGAAGGTAAAGGGCAGCATGATGAGAAGAAAAATAATGCCGCTCATCAACACCACCACCGAAAAAAATTTTCCCATATCGCTGGTGAACGTAATATCGCCGAATCCCAGGGTGGACATGGTCGTCAGGGTCCAGTAAAAGCCGGTGATCCAGGAATACTCCCGTCCTTCGTGGAGCATCAGCATATGGAACAGCACGCTGTACGCCACGAAAAAAAAGATCAACACCAGGGAAAATTTGATCAGCAACTGCACGTTGCTTTTTCGCTGGCCGAGTTGAAGCAGCAGGGAAAGTTGGGTGGCCATGGTTTTCATACGATTCGCTCCTGAAAATTATTTTTCACGGACGCTTTCTATAGCAGATTCGATTGTTCCAGTCCAACCCTCTTGGGCGCCGGCCGGCCGTTTGCTTTTTCGGTTAAAATCATATATAAGCACCAGGAGCAACGAATCATATATCGTCCTAACCCTTTGAAACCCGACCGTCCCCACTATGATCCGACGGGCCCGGAAAACGGGGCCGAACCAGTTTATCCACCATCAACGAAAGGAGCCGAGGCCATGGCCAAGGGTGATTACAGCATCCGCTACAATCCCGACAAATTGAGGGAGTTGATCAACGAAGGGAAGACGGCCCGTGAGATCATGAAGGAATTTCGAATCTCGCCCTACACCCTGTGGGAGCATTTAAGGATGCTCCAGGATCTGGACAGGAAGGTCTATTACGTCCAGGGGCTCTTTGATGATCCCGAGGCCGAAAAACCGAAAAGCCGCCAGGTCGGCGTTGTTTTTTCCAAGGAAATGCTTGAAAAGAGCGGATTCACGCCGGGGGACGCCTTCGAGATGATCGTCGAAAAGGATAAGATTATTCTGAAAAAGATTCGGAGAGATTAACCGCATGATAAAGAGGGCGTGATAACCGTTATGTTTTTTGACGAAATCCAATACGAACGCTTTGATGCTAACCACAAGCGGAAGGAGGCGCGGCCATGACCAGGGGAAGTTTCAGCATCCGTTACAACCCCGACAAGTTGCGGGACATGATCAACGAGGGGAAGCGGGCCAAGGAGATTATGAAGGAATTTAAAATCTCGCCCTACACCCTGAGAGAGCATTTGCGGATGCTCCAGGAGCAGGACAAGAAGATCTATTACGTCAAGGGGCTCTTCGATGATCCCGAAGCCGAACAACCCAAATCGCGCCAGGCCGGCATCGTCTTTTCCAAAGAGTTGTTGGAAAAGGGAGGATTCTCGCCGGGGGACGCCTTGGAAGTGACCGTCGAAGATGGCAAACTCATTCTGAAGAAAACCCAGGAAGACTAACCGCTCCGGAAAGGGGGTTTTTCGTGGCCGACGAAAAAGCGTTTCAGATCGAAACCGCAAAGACGATCAAGAACCTGGACAACAAAATCTTTAAATACGACATCCAGCCCTGGGTGTTTTTCGGCGGCGCCGGACTGATCCTCGCCGGCGTGCTCTTCACGATCATCGCCGGGGAATCCGCCGAACAGCTGTTTTCCTCCATTAAAAACTGGATCGCCAACTATACCGGCTGGTTCATGGTGCTGACCATGAACGTGGTGCTGGCCACCTGCATCGGCATTCTGGTCTCGCCCCTGGGACGACTCCGCATCGGCGGGCCCGACGCGGAGCCCGAATTCGGCTATATGAGCTGGTTCGCCATGCTCTTTTCCGCCGGCATGGGCATCGGCCTGCTGTTTTACGGGGTGGCCGAACCCATGTTCCACTATGTGGCCAACCCGCTGTCGGAACCCGGCACCGTGGAAAGCGCCAAGGTGGCCATGCAGTTGACCTTCCTCCACTGGGGCTTCCATCCCTGGGGCATCTACGCCCTCATCGGGCTGGGACTGGCGTTTTTCGGCTTCACCGTAGGACTGCCCTTGTCCATCCGGAATGTGTTTTATCCCCTCCTGAAAGAGCGCATCTACGGCGGTCTGGGCAACGCCATCGACATCCTGGCCACCATCTCCTGTCTTTACGGCGTGGCGACCTCCCTGGCCTTCGGCGTGCAGCAGGTCAACGCCGGCATGACCCACCTGTTCGGCATTCCCCAGGCCGCATGGGTTCAGGTCATTCTCATCGCCTGCATTACCGCACTGGCCACCTGGTCGGTGGTGCGCGGCCTCGACGGCGGCATCAAGCTGCTGTCCAACATCAATATCGGGCTGGCGCTGCTGCTGATGCTCTTCGTCCTGTTTCTCGGACCGACCCTCTATGTCATGAACGGCCTGGTCGAAAACATGGGCAACTATTTCCAGAATTTCTTCGACCTGGCATTCTGGAACGAGACCTACACGGACGAGGGCAACTGGCAGAACGGCTGGACCATTTTCTACTGGGCCTGGTGGATCGCCTGGTCTCCCTTCGTGGGCATGTTCATCGCCCGGGTCTCTTACGGCCGGAGCATTCGGGAGTATCTGGCCTGCGTGCTGGTTGTGCCGACCTTGGTCACCTTTGTCTGGATGACAATTTTCGGCAACAGCGCCATCTACATCGAGCGGTACATGAGCGGCGGCATGGCCAAGGCGGTTCAAACCAACATCCCGGTCTCCCTGTTCGTCTTCCTGGAGAGCTTTCCCCTGAGCTGGATGACCTCCATTCTGGCCATGATCGTGGTCATTTTCTTCTTCGTGACCTCTTCGGACTCCGGCTCCATGGTCATCGACATCATCACCGCCGGCGGCAATCCGGACCCGCCCACGCCCCAGCGGCTCTTCTGGGCCATTCTCGAAGGCGTGGTGGCGGCGATCCTGCTCCTGGGAGGGGGCATGGTGGCCCTCCAAACCGCGGCCATCAGCACCGGGCTCCCCTTTGCCGTCATCATGTTCGTCATGTGCTTCGCGGTGGTCAAAGGGCTTATCGATCACGTCAAAGAACATGGATATGAATGATCCGGCCGGAAGACAGCGGCAGATGGCTATCCCGCCGCGTCGTCGCGGCGGGAAGCTTTTTATTTTTCAGCATTTTAAAGATAAGGAGGCAATGATGACAAAAAAAATGATCCCCACCGTCGCGACGGTTCTGTTCTGCGCATTGGCGCTGGCGTTCACCCTCTTTTCAACCCCTGCCGAGGCGGCCCCCAAGAAAGTCCGCCTTTCTTATGTGGAATGGTCCGAGACCGTGGCGGCCACCAATATGGTCAAAACGGTAATCCAGGAAAAACTCGGCATGGAGTGCGAGATCATCCCCATGACGGCGGACAAGATGTGGGCCTCGGTGGCCGCCGGCGTGGTGGACGGCATGGTGGCGGCCTGGCTGCCCACCACCCACGGGCATTTCTACGAAGATTATAAAGACCGGGTCGAGGATCTGGGCCCAAACCTCACCGGGACCCAGATCGGCCTGGTAGTGCCGGACATCACCGTGGGGCGGCAGACCGCCTCTTCCGGGCAGCGCAACGAGTCTTATATCAAGGCCGAGTCCATCGCGGATCTGAAAAAATACGCCGATAAGTTCCATCGCCGGATCATCGGCATCGACCCCGAGGCCGGCATCATGGAAAAGACCCGACAGGCCCTGCGGGAATACGGCCTGTACAATTACGAACTGGTGAAGGGCAGCGAGATCTCCATGACCGCCGAGCTGTCCAACGCCATCCGGAAGCAGAAATGGATCGTGGTCACCGGATGGGAGCCCCACTGGATGTTCGCCCGGTGGAAGCTCAAATTCCTCGATGATCCCAAAAACGTCTTTGGCGGCGAGGAAAAAATCCACACCATCGTCCGGGAAGGGCTGAAGGAGGACATGCCCGACGTGTACAAGTTCCTTGACGCGTTCAAGTGGAACACCGAAGAACTGGAACAGTTGATGATCTGGATAGATGAAGACGACGGCATGTATCCCGGCGAAAAAGCCCTCCGCTATATGCGGTTCCATGAAGAGCAGGTGAACGCCTGGCTGAAGTAAACCAAAACCTGCCATCGGGAGGTAATCATGTCCATCGGATTATTAGCGCTGTTCGCATTCATTCCCATCGCTCTGGCACTGGTGCTCATGGTCGGTTTCAGGTGGCCGGCCACCAAGGCCATGCCCCTCGCCTGGCTGGTGTGCGCCATCGTGGCCGTCGCCGTCTGGCGGATGCCGGTCGGATTCGTGATCGCCGCCACCCTCAACGGGTTCGGCGGCGCCGTCAACGTTCTCATCATCGTTTTCGGCGCCATCCTGATCCTCTATACCTTGAGGGATTCGGGGGGCATGGAGACCATCAACCGCGGGTTTCACGGCATCAGCAAGGACCGGCGGGTGCAGGTGGTGATTATCGCCGGCATCTTCGGGGCCTTCCTGGAGGGCGCGGCCGGTTTCGGCACTCCCGCGGCCATCGCGGCGCCGCTGCTGTTGAGCCTGGGATTCCCGGCCCTGGCGGCGGCGCTGGTCTGCCTGATCCTCAACTCCTTTCCCGTGACCTTCGGCGCCGTGGGAACCCCCATCTGGTTCGGACTGACCCCTCTTGAAGAAAAGGTCCAGGCGGCCATAGCGGCCCATCCGGATATCGCATTCCAGAGCATGGGAGAATTTTTCGCGGTGGTGGGCCAGTGGGCCGTCGTCTTCCACCTGCCCATGATCTATATCCTGCCGGTCTTCGTCCTCGGGTTCATGACCCGGCTTTTCGGCCGGAACCGGTCATGGAAAGAAGGGTTCAACGCCTGGCGGTTCTCCTTTTTCGCCTCCACCTGCTTCGCCGTCCCCTATGTCCTGACCGCCTTTCTGTTCGGCGAGGAGTTCCCCTCCCTTTTGGGGGGCCTGATCGGACTGGGGCTGACGGTCTTCGGGGCCAAACGCGGCCTGTTTCTTCCGGATGAGGTCTGGGACTTCCCCCCTCAATCGGAATGGGAAGCCGGGTGGACCGGCGAGATTCAATCGACCGACGATTGCGACTTCACCGCCCACATGAGCCAGTTTAAAGCATGGATACCTTATGTGCTTATCGGGTTGATCCTGGTGCTGACCCGGGTGACCTTCCTCCCCTTCAAGGACTGGGTCACCGCCTTTACCATCCGCATCCCCGACATTCTCGGCTACCCGACCGTCGATTTCGAGATGACGCCGCTCTATCTGCCGGGGGTCATCCCCTTTATTCTGGTGGCGGTTTTAACCATCTTTATCCACAAAATGGACGCCGGCAAGGTCAGGACCGCCTGGGTCGATTCCTTCCAACGGATGAAGAAGCCGACCATCGCCCTGCTCTTCGCCGTGGCGCTGGTGGAGATCTTCAAACAATCCGCTGTAAACGAACTGGGCATCCCCTCCATGCCGCTTTCCATGGCCGGCGCCACTGCGGCCGTGGCCGGAGGAAGCTGGCCCCTTTTCTCCTCCTTCGTGGGCGCCCTGGGCTCCTTTATCACCGGCTCCAACACCGTATCGGACCTGCTCTTCGCCCAGTTTCAGTGGGGCATGGCCTCTTCGCTCGATCTGCCCCACCAGATTATCGTGTCCCTGCAGGCCGTCGGGGGCGCCATGGGCAATCTGGTCTGCATCCACAACATCGTCGCCGCTTCGGCCACCGTGGGACTGTCGGGCATGGAAGGGCTCATCATCAAACGCAACGCCATCCCGCTGGTCCTTTACGGCGCGGTGGTGGGCGTCATGGGGCTTCTCTTTTGCTACATCTTTTTCCCGAAAGTCTTTTGATCGCGAAAAAGGATATCACGTTTCAGAATTCCGTCTCATCTAAAAACGATCCCGCGAATTCCAGGCATTCTTCTATGGTTCCAAACCACTCTCCTGACGGGAACATAGTGGGTTCGTATTTCTCATTGCTCCACAAAAACAACGAAATGCTCCATCGGTTGATATCGAAGTGTCTTAATCGGCATAAAGGGAATCGAGGCGGACAAGATGTGGGCGTCGGTGGCCGCCGGCGTGGTGGACGGCATGGTGGCGGCCTGGCTGCCCACCACCCACGGCCATTTCTACGAAGAATACAAAGACCGGATCGTGGATTTGGGCCCCAACCTCACCGGAACCCAGATCGGCCTGGTGGTGCCGGACATCACCGTGGGGCGGCAGACCGCCGCTTCCGGGCAGCGCAACGCGTCTTACATCAAGGCCGAGTCCATCGGCGATTTAAAAAAGTACGCCGACAAATTCCATCGCCGGATCATCGGCATCGACCCCGAGGCCGGCATCATGGAAAAAACCCGAGAAGCCCTCCGGGAATACGGCCTGTACAATTACGAGCTGGTGAAGGGCAGCGAGGTCTCCATGACCGCCGAGCTGTCCAACGCCATCCGGAAGCAGAAATGGATCGTGGTCACCGGATGGGAGCCCCACTGGATGTTCGCCCGGTGGAAGCTCAAATTCCTCGACGATCCCAAAAACGTCTACGGCGGCGAGGAAAAGATCCACACCATCGTCCGGGAAGGGCTGAAGGAGGACATGCCCGACGTGTACAAGTTCCTTGACGCATTCAAATGGAATACGGAAGAACTGGAACAGTTGATGATCTGGATCAAGGATGACGACGGCATGTTTCCCGGCGAAAAAGCCCTCCGCTATATGCGGTTCCACGAAGATCAGGTGAACGCCTGGCTGAAGTGAGAGAAACCGGATTCAGCCATATCATGAGATCCACCATCAAGCCGGCGGGGGGGAAGCGGTCTTTCCCCCTCGCCGTCCTGTTAAGACCGGACGGTGCTGGACGGCATCAAGGGGCTAAAAACACTGTTGGCAAATCTATAAAAATATATTAGTATCTACTGTTATGGAAAATAGATTAGTAAAGAGTAGGTGAAGCGTCAAAATTTTCGCATAATAATATCGTTATGCCCTTGAAATAAAATAGCAAAAATAAAGAAATTGAGAATATGTCCGAAGATAAAAAAATCAGATTATATTTGGATACCTCGGTTCCGAGTGCATATTACGACACTTCCAAACCGATGAGACAGTTGATAACACAGAAATGGTTTGAGAATGACGCATCGACATATGAACTGTACATATCCGTCATAACTGTCGAGGAAATAGAAAAAACGAGGAATGATGTAAAAAGACGAAATATCAGCGAACTGACAGTGAATCATAATATGAAAATCCTTGAACTGTCTGAAAGAGCAAAAGTTTTGGCGGAGGAATACATGAACAGAGGAGCAATTCCGAAATCGGAGATCGAAGACGCATATCATGTCGCAATAGCTGCAATAAACGGTCTTGACGCACTGGCATCATGGAATTTCAGACATATTGTAAGCATAAATCCGATAAGAAAAATACGTGAAATCAACCAAAAACACAATCATACAGCGATTGAAATCGGTTCATTGCAGATATTCGGAGGAGCGAAATATGGAAACGTATAGAAACAGCTATGACAAAAATGAGGATGCGATGTTATGGGAACTGCATGAGATAAGGCATGAGTTGCATAAAGAATTCAGTCGCAAAAGCGTCGATGAGATAAACAGAGAAGCTCTTGAAAAATTCAGGCAGTGGCAACAGAAATATAAAAACAGATACACAACGAATCAGGATGTATGAAAGGCATATGGGGATAGGGAGAAGCCTCCTTCCGCACGGCGGTCGGCCGCGATTGCTCGCGGCCCAGTCCGGTTCCGGCTTCAGGTCGAAGTTTGTTTTCTCTGTTTGCCGCCTGGTTTCCCGGCGGCGCCACAATATCTCGACCATACCATTGGAGCGGGCAGCCATGCGGATCTCCCAATGAGTGGTTCGGGTCAGGGAGCGGCGATGGTTGACAGCCCGGCTTTCAGAATTCCGTCTCATCTAAAAACGATCCCGCGAATTCCAGGCATTCTTCTATGGTTCCAAACCACTCTCCTGACGGGAACATAGTGGGTTCGTATTTCTCATTGCTCCACAAAAACAACGAAATGCTCCATCGGTCGATATCGAAGTGTCTTAATCGGCATAAAGGGAATCGAAAGTCCTCTCTATCGGGCTCATCTTTATATTCTATGTAGAGGGCCACGTAACACAACGCCCCTCGAAACCGCACTTCGATTTTATCGCCTCGCCCTTTGAAATTCTGGTCGGCAAATTTTCGAATCCGTTGCTCGACTTGGATCTTTCGGCTTGGGCTCACTTTGGAGCCGCCTGAATGTGGGTCGAAAACCCATTGCTTTCTCATTTTTTCATCCCCTCAACATATGACAAGGTTTACTGAAATCCTCGGATTGCTTTACAATCCCGCCCCCAACCGACATCCCTCCAAAATCGCCCTTCTCGCATCCAACTCCGCCGCCCGCTTCGCCCCGCCGATGACATGAACCTCGACGCCCGAGGTTTCCAGCTCCGCCGCCAGCCCGCGCCGCGACAACTGACCCGCGCAAATCACCACCGTATCCACCGCCAGCAGGCGCGGTTCGCCTTCCACCTCGATATGAAGCCCCTCGTCGTCGATGGCCTTGTATTCGACCCCGCCGATCATCTCCACGCCCCGGTGGCGGAGTTCCAGGCGATGGATCCATCCCGTGGTCTTGCCCAGTCGTTTCCCGAGCTTTTCGGCTTTCCGCTGAAGAAGATAGATTTTTCGCCGGGCCGGGACCGGCTTCGGTCCCTCCGGCGACAATCCGCCCCGGGTCGATATCGTCGGGTCCACGCCCCATTCCCGGAGGAAGGCCGCCTCGTCCTGGCTTTCTTCCCCGTGTGACAGATATTCCGCAACGTCGAACCCGATGCCGCCGGCGCCGACGAGCGCCACGCGATCCCCCACTTCCGCGCCTTTCAGCAGCACGTCGATGTAGGACAGCACCTTGGGGTGATCGACCCCCGGCAATTCCGGAATCCGCGGCAGCACGCCGGCGGAAATCACCACCGCGTCGAAACCGCCGTCAACGATTTCGGCCGCCGAGGCTTCATGGTTCAGCCGCAGGTCCACGCCGGTCATCTCCAGCCGTTTGCCGAAATACCGGAGCGTCTCGTAAAACTCCTCCTTGCCCGGCACCCGCTTGGCCATGTTGAACTGGCCGCCGATCTCTTCGGCCGCCTCGAACAGCGTCACCGCGTGCCCCCGTTCCGCCGCCGTCGTCGAAACGGCCATCCCGGCCGGCCCCGCCCCCACCACGGCGATCTTCCGCTTCTCTTCGGCCGGTTCATAAACCAGTTCCGTCTCGTAGCAGGCCCGGGGATTGACCAGGCAGGTGGCCCGCTTCCGGGAGAAGATATGGTCCAGGCATGCCTGATTGCAGGCGATGCAGGTGTTGATTTCGTCTTCCCTCCCCTGCTCCGCCTTGACCATGAAGTCCGCGTCCGCCAGCAGGGGACGGGCCATGGAGATCATGTCCGCGTCGCCGTCCGCCAGCACCTTTTCGGCCATCTCCGGCGTGTTGATCCGGTTGACCGCCACCAGGGGCAGCCCCACCTCCCCCCTGAGCCGCCGGGTCACCCATGAAAACGCCCCGCGCGGCACCGTGGCCGCGATCGTCGGTATCCGCGCCTCGTGCCATCCGATGCCCGTGTTGATAATATTCGCGCCGGCTTCCTCCATGGCCCGGGCCTGGACCACTACCTCCTCCCACAAACCGCCGTCGGGCACCAAATCCAGCATGGAAAGCCGGTAGATGATGATGAAGTCCCTTCCCACCGCTTCCCGGATGCCCTTCACGATCTCCACCGGAAACCGGAGCCGGTTTTCCAGCGATCCGCCCCATTTGTCCCTGCGATGATTGGTTCTCGGGGCCAGAAACTGGTTGATGAGATACCCCTCGGAGCCCATCACCTCCACGCCGTCGTATCCGGCCTCCTTTGCCAGCCCGGCGCACCGGATAAACGCCCGGATCTGGCGCTCGACGCCCCATCCGGGAAGGGCCCACGGCTTGAAAGGCGAGATGGGGGATTGAATCCGGGACGGCGCCACGCACAAAGGATGGTAGCCGTAACGCCCCGCGTGGAGAATCTGCATGCAGATCTTTCCGCCTTCGGCATGAACGGCGTCGGTGACGATTTTATGACGGCCGACTTCCCGCCGCCCGGTCAGTTTCGACGAAAAAGGCGCCAGCCACCCTACGAGATTGGGCGCGATGCCGCCGGTGACGACGAGCCCGACCCCGCCCCGGACTCGTTCGGCGAAATAAGCGGCCAGCCTGGGGTAATCGCCGGCCTTGTCCTCGAGGCCGGTGTGCATGGAGCCCATGAGGGCCCGGTTTTTGAGCGTTGCAAACCCCAGATCGAGGGGTGAAAACAGGTTCGGATAGTGCATAAATCTCCTCACATTCAGTTGAGATGTCACGGAAAAACGGAAACGGTGGTTCCCCTTTCGGTACATAATAACATACGGGGTTGATTTTTTCTCCATATACGGTTAATTAATGCTTAAGCGTTTCCTTCCGATCCCGTAACCTTCAGGGAGAGCCAATGAAAACCTGCATCCCCTCCGCTGTCCTGCTATGGAGTTTTGTGCTTTGCCTCTTTTCTCCGGCCGCCGCCCAGGTGGCCCTCGACGGGACCGTCGGCCCCTCCGGCGAGATGTCGATCCCTCTTCGCAACGATACCTACACGGTCCTGGAAAGCTACGGAGAACGGGTCGGGGGCAATCTTTTCCACAGCCTGAAAACCCTGAACATCCAGGTGGATGAAGCGGCCGATTTCGCCGCCGCGTCGGATATCGACAACATCGTCGCGCGGATTACGGGCGGGTCGTCCCGGATCGACGGCACGCTGACCTCGACGTTGACGCGCAGCGGCCTGATCTCCAACGCCAACCTGTTCCTTTTAAACCCCTCCGGCATCGTCTTCGGCTCCAATGCCCGCCTGGACCTGGGGGGCTCGTTCCACGTCAGCACCGCGGACTACCTTCAGATGGGCGAAACCGACCGGTTTTACGCCCAACCATCGGAGAGCGACGTGCTCTCGGCCGCCGAGCCCCAGGCGTTTGGATTTCTGACCGATTCCCCGGCCGGCATCGCCCTGGAGGGCGGACCCGTCGATCCGTCGATATCGAAAGAGGAGTCGGGCCTTCGGGTCAAGGAAGGGGAGGCTATTTCCATTGTTGGCGGTGATATCGACATTCGTGGACTCCATGGCGGGCAATACGATGCGGACTATATGCGATTTCCCCGGCTCTCGGCGCCGGCCGGCCGGATAAGGGTCGTCGCCGCTGCTTCGCCGGGCGAATTTCCCATAGCCGATGGCCTGACCCCGCGGCGGCAAATGGGCAATGTGCGGCTGTCCGAAGGCGCAAAATTGACCGCCAGCGGCAACGGGTCCGGCGACATTTACATTCAGGGCGGTGCTTTCCTATTGGACAATGGGTCCATTACCGCGGACAACGACGGCCCCAAAAATGGAGGCGGCATCGACATCAAAGCGAATACGATCACCCTGAACAACGGCGACATTTATTCCGACAACCAGTTGGCCTTTGAACCCGGTTCCGACGAGGCGGCGGGCACAGGCGGCTCGATTCGATTGGAGGCGAACGACTCCGTCGACATCCGAAACAACAGCCACGTCTTCGCGGACACCTATTTCGTGTCGGACGCCCCCTATCCCGCCGACGATGACGCACAGGCTGCCTACCATCAGGAGGGACGAGCCGGGTCCATCGGCATTTCCGCCGAACGAGTCGCCATATCTTCGGGCGGGTTTGTCTCCAGCGACACCTACGGCAGCGGCAACGGAGGGGAAATCCACATTGAGGGATCAACGTCCGTGACCCTTTCCGGCGACGGGCGCATCTTTTCCGGCACGGTGGGCGGGGCGGCCAATGATGGGGACGGCGGCAATATCCGTATTGAAACCCGGCGGTTTACCATGTCGGACACGTCCAAAATCAATGCGGATACGTATGACGGCGGCGGTCTGGGCGGCGATGTTTTCGTGTCGGGCCTCGGCGAAGCGCATGCCGATCTCATTCATGTGGCCGACAGCCAGATCTTCGCCGGCGCCGTGGACGGCCAGGGCCCGACCGCCGGCGCGGGCGGCCGGGTGACGCTCAAGGCGCTGGGAATTCGGTTCACCGACGGCGCCAGCATTAAAAGCGAGTCTCTTGGCGCCGGCCGCGGCGGCGATGTAACGCTTGACGCCGCAGGAGGGACGATCCTGTTCAGCGGCGCCAATTCAAACGGAGAATTCAGCCGGGTCCAGACAACAGCCAAATCCGAATTGACCGACGCGGGCAATGCCGGAAATATCGTCGTTCGTGGAAACGAGGTCATTTTCGAAAACGGCGGCGGGATCGCCGCCAGCACTTCGGGACCGGGAAACGCCGGCGCCATCGAGGTGTCCGCGGCATCCGAACTGCGCATCGCCGGCGGCGGCGCCATCGCATCCTCCAGCGACAGCGTCGAGACCGGCGGGAATGCCGGACGGATCGGTATAGAAGCCGGATCGGTATATCTAACAGGCGACGGTTCGACCATCAGCACCGAAACCCAGAGCCTTGTAAGCGTCATTGGAGGACAATCTTATGGGAATGCCGGCAATATCCAACTGACGACGTCCAGCCTGAGCGTCGCCGAGGGCGCGTCCATCACATCCGCCAGCCGGAACACCGACAAAGGCGGCAATGCCGGACAGATCAATATCGAAGCCGGATCGATGAATCTGGCAGACGACGGCTCGACCATCAGCACCGAAACCCAAAGCCTTGCCAGCGTCATAGACGAACAGGCTTACGGGAATGCCGGCAACATCCGACTCACGACGGGCCGGCTCGATGTCGCCCGCGAAGCGTCCATCTCCTCCGCCAGCCGGAACACCGGCGCCGCCGGGGACGCCGGCACGATCACGATCTCGGCGGACGGCGACATCGCCATGACCGACGGCGGCGAAGCGACAACAGAAG
The DNA here is from genome assembly GCA_011389855.1 of Desulfobacteraceae bacterium. Lineage (GTDB taxonomy): Bacteria > Desulfobacterota > Desulfobacteria > Desulfobacterales > JAABSP01 > JAABTD01. Next base: position 19,554 of record JAABTM010000022.1, on the reverse strand, counting down.
CCGTCAACGCCGGCGGCGGCCGGATGTACATCACCAGCGGGAACATGCTCTACCTGGAAGACAGCCGCATCACCACCAGCGTCCAGCAGGGCGCGGAAAACGGGGGCGACATCGACGCGGTCGCCCGGTTCATCGTCCTGAAAAACGGACAGATCATCGCCAAGGCCTTCGAGGGCCGGGGCGGCAACATCCGCATTACGGCGGACCAGTTCATCACCACCCCCGACAGCGTCGTGTCGGCATCCTCGGAACTCGGCATCGACGGCGACATTTTCATCGAATCGCCCGTCACCGACATCAGCAGCTTTCTGGCCGTGCTGCCGGATCAGTTCCTGGACGCCGGCCAGTGGATCGTCAAATCCTGCGCCGAAAGGGCGGTGGAAGACGCCAGTCGGTTCATTGTCAAAGAACGAGAGGGCGCGCCCACGCCGGTGGACGACTGGCTGGCGAGCCCGTTTTAGCAACGAATATCTTTAAGTAAGAGGGGGGGGCATATGGAAGCGATCAGCATTAAAAGGGGAATGAAATTGAACTGGGTCGGCCTGGTGTTATTCTGCTTTACGCTAACTATGGCGAGCGTTGCATTCGGGCAAATAGACAGTATATCCGGATACGTGTACGGCCCTGACGGCGCTCCCCTCCCGGATGCGTCGGTGTACGCATGGTCCGACGCTCTCGGCACGGAATCTTCCGCTATTTCCAATGCATCAGGCTTTTATCAAATCACCGGGCTCGCGGGAACCACCGACCCGGCCTCGGGATATACCGTGATGCTCGAGTTTTGGGACGACACTATCTCCCAAAATTATTATTATTATTACCCAGAATCCGTTGTAACGGGTCGATTCGACGTAAATTTCACCGTCCCGAGCGGAACGATTTCCGGATATGTCTACGACTCCGGCGGCGCTCCCATCCCGGATGCGGAAATGTACGCATGGTCCGAGGCCCTCGACGCGGGGTCTTTTGTTTATACCGATGCATCAGGCTTTTATCAGTTCACCAGACTGGTGGAAACCGCGGACCCAGCTTCCGGTTATATTGTGGAAGCATACGCCCACAATACATCCTTCCAATACCCGGAACTGGTCGTCACGGGCCGTTCCGATGTTGTTTTCAACATTTCCTCGGGTGGAACCATTTCCGGGTGCGTGCGGGACGAACTTGGCGATCCCGCGCCGGACACATGGGTGTACGCCTGGTCCGAATTATTGGGCTCGGAATCCGATGCGATCACCGATGAAACAGGGTGTTACACCATTATCGGCCTAGCGGAAACGTCCGACCCAATTGAAGGCTACACCGTGGAAGTTTACCCTGTGAATTATCCATATCAGATTTATCCGGACCCGGTGGTCACCGGCGCCGACAACGTGAATTTCAATCTGACGACCGATGTTGTCGGGGTTTCGCTCACCGGAACGGTTTGGACAACGGACGACCCGCCCGAATCATCACTCAGGGTTTGGCACGAACTCAGCGGCGTCGAGGTGGAGATCTGGTCCGACGCCACATTCTATTACGATTACCAGATAACCGACCCCATGGGTGAGTTTGCCTTTTCGGATTTGCCGCCGGCCGGCGACTATATTGTGGCCGTCTACAGCCCGGATCTTCCACCCATTTATTACGACAGAAAAATGAGCGAGGAAATGGCGGACCCTGTTGATCTAACGGAAGGCGCCGTCTCCCTCGACGTTTATCTCGACCTCGACCCATCGGCTTTAGAGGGCGTGATAAAGGGCGCCGTCACCGTCGGCGGGGCCGTTCCAGATACCGGACTATGGGTCGAGGCATGGACCCCTGACTATGAATTCGTCAGCGACACAGTCACGGACGCGGAAGGGAATTATCAAATCTTCGGCCTTGATCCGAATCAGCAATACATCGTTTCCGCCTGGCCGGACATTGGCGCGGGGGCCTACTACGGCGCCGCCGCGAGCGTGCTTTCCGGGGAAAACGCCACCCCGGTCAATCCATCCAGCACGGAAATGCGAAACATCGACATATCGGTCGGCGCCGCCGCCATATATGGAAAGGTGACCCTCAACGGCGCCGCTTATCCGGGGGCGTGGGTGGAAGCGTGGGATCCTGATACAGGCGCCTGGTTCGGCGCGGAGACCCTTGGAACGCTTGAAAATGATCGAAACTACGCCATCGAAGGCGTCATTCCAGGAACCTACGAGGTCTCTGTCTATACCTACGAAGGCATGCCCCTGCCAAGTCAACCGGCAACCGTGACCGCATCGGCCAGCGGGGTCGCGAACTTCGAGCTGGCGAATTTTCAGGGCAACAGCATTTCCGGAACGGTTTCCAACCTGTCTGCGGACGAAACGGCCGTCATCAGCGCCTGGTCCCCCTCGAACGATTATTATGGGGACGTTCTGATCGTGGGCGCGGGATCGCCAGTCCAATACACCATCGCCGACCTGCCTGCGGCGTCGGATTACATCGTGGAAATCTACCCCGATTTTCATCTTTATCAGGTTTACCCACTCGGATATGACTGGTCGGAGAGTACACCGGTGGACATCACCGCCGGTTCCAAGGGGGGAATCGATTTCCAACTGGTAGACACGGCGGGACTTGCCGGCATCAGCGGCGTCATCACCCTGGCGGCGACGGTGGAAACAGCGGAGATCATCTGGGTGAACGCCGAATCTCTTTCCACCGGATACGGGTCCGGAGTGGAAATCGAAGTAACGCCCCAGGACTGCGCCGACGCCCCTTGCGATATCCCTTACACCATCGGGGGGCTGGTTTCAGGGAACGACTACATTGTCAGCATATGGCCGGAAACGTCCATGCCGCTGTATTACGACAACAGCAGCGATTATGAAACGGCCGTACCGGTGGCGACCAACAGGAACGATGTCAATTTCACCTTATCCCGGGGAACGACGATCTCCGGGAAGATCATTGACGGCGCATCCAACGCCGGCGTGGGCGGCGTTTTTGTATCCGCCTGGTCGGAAAGCACTTTTTCTTGGGGAGAGACCTATTCCAGCAATGACGGGACCTACACCATCCCCGGTCTTTACGCCGCGAACGATTTCATCGTCGAAGCCGACGGCGGTGAACTGGGATTTTTCTATTATGGCGCCGGCGGAAAAACCGTCCGGGACTACACGGTCGCCGCCCCTGTCAGCACCCTTGACGACCCTCCGGAAGGGATCGACATCGCCATCCAGGCCGGGAAACGAATCATCGGCAAGGTGCTCAACGCTTCCGGCAAACCGATCTCCGGCGTCTGGGTCAGCGCATGGTCCGACAAACAACTGGCCGGCAACGAAAGCTATACGAACATTAATGGAGAATTTACCATTTCCGGACTTCCCGAAGGATTGGATTATGAAGTCAGCGTGTGGCCCGACTGGGGATCCGACTATCTTCCGGGATTTAAAAATAATGTGAAAACGTGCTCCACCGACTGCAACCCGATGGAACTGATCTTGAGCAAAAATAGCGGGACCCTCACGGTTTCTGGTAAAGTGACGGACGCCAACGATCCAGAGGTGGCGGTAGCGGGCGCGGTGGTCGAGGTCTGGTCCGAATCAATTGGCGATATGGGCGGTTATGCATGGGCCGAAACGAGCAGCGATGGCGCCTACAGCATCAATCGGATCATTCCCGCAAGCGACTACGAATTGACAGTGTGGCCGCCGCTGGATTCCAACTATTCCGTCTATACAGAAACCAAACCCAGGGACATATCGATTAGCCGCAACATTGATATCGAATTGGGTCAGGGCGGCGCGATCCGGGGGACCGTGTCGTTGCCGGACGGCGCTTCAGCCGCCGGCGCATGGGTATTCGTCTATTCCGAAACGTCTTTTTTCTGGAATTACGACACCACCGACCGGAACGGCCATTATGAAATTCCACAGGTTCCCAATGGGTTAGGCGATTACCTCATCACCGTGATCCTGGAGGGATATCTTGAAGCAACGGAAGCGCCGACCGCTTTTCCGACCGCCGACGTTGACTTCCAACTCGCCGACGGCGGCGTTATCTCCGGTTTGGTGACGGCGCAGGGCCAAGCAGTGGCCGGGGCCGCGGTGGAAATCACACGCGTAAGCAACACGGGGGAAACCCTGTTCTGGGCCACCAGCACGGGACCGGACGGCGGATACGCCATCAGCGGCATTCCCGCAACGGACAACGCCGGACAGGAAATCGCCAACTACCAGGTTGCCGCCAGGGCCGACGGATATCCGACAAAAACCACTCCCGCGGACAAGAAGGCCAACCAACAAGTCAACATCCTGCTGGCGCGCGGGGCGGGCAACACGCTTTCCGGGACAGTCGAAAATATCAGCGACCCGGCCCTCGCAAACACCTATGTCATTGTGAATGCCATTAACGCCAACAATCCAAATGACTGGGCATGGACGCAAACATCCGATGACGGAAGCTTCTCCTTTACCGAGCTGTCTCCCTCGACCGATTATTTCCTGAGGTTCACGGCCCACGTAATCGGCGACGATTTTAACGAAATATACGACCAATGGCGGGACGCGACTGGAAATGGCGTCAATGAAACCGTGTCAGGCGTCATACCCGATGCGGCGACCACCCACGCCACCGATGCCCCGCTCATCGGTTTCAGATTCGATGTCGCCAAAAAACGGAACTCGCCCATTCGCAGACCGGGCGTCGTCCGGAACATGCGGGCCGGAAGTACACTCGTCCAGAAATTGACCCGGGCGACATCGGAAAAAATCACCCGAAGCCCGAATGTCACCATCCAGTGGGATCCCACGCTTAACGGCGGGAACGAGAAATACTATTATGCTTTCAACAACGACGCAAACCACGTCATCAACAAGCGAAACGCCAACAAACCCGGCTTGACCAAGCGAAAGGTCTCCAGCCGGGCGCTGAAAGGCGATTACGTCAAATTTTTCGCTCATGTGGCGGCCGAAGACAACCGCGGACGCATCGGCCCCACCGCGCCCCTTGACTTCTGGCTCGACACGGAGCCTCCGAAAAACCCAACGGTGAAAACCGATGCCAATAGCCAGGCCCGAACGACGGGCAGCGTTTTGTTGAACCTCGGCGCCACCAATGCCACGGAGATGTACATCAGCGACGTCAATTTCGGCCAGGGCGGAAAATGGGAAAACTACAGCGCCACGAAACAGTGGAAGCTGGCGTCCGGCGGCGATACAACCATCTACGTTCAGTTCAGGGATGAAGCTCAAAACATTTCCCGGACATCGATTACGCTTAAAGCCCCAACCGGCAATACCCACCTCGGTAACGCCATTGTCGCTCTTAAAGTGCTGACAGGCGTTAGAACAGGTAGTATAACCGGCGCGCAATATACGGCGGCGAAAGGAGGCGTTTCAGATTCAATGGTTGATTTAAGGGACGTCATTGTCCATCTCCAGAAAGCCGCGGGAATACGGTAACCGATATGGCACAGGCATCTAAACGGATTCTCCGGTTTTTCACCGGAACCCTGCTGTTCATACTGGCCGCGTTCCCGCCGCCTTCTACGGCGACCGCATCTGATTCCATCTCGAATCTCATGGAAAAGGGATCGGCCCATTACCAGCGGGGCGAGTTCGCCTCAGCCGTCGATTTCTGGAAAACGGCGGCCGACCGGGCGCAACGAGAGAAAGCACCGGAGGCCGCGCTCAAGGCCCTTCTATCCCAGGCCAAGGCGTTGCAGGCCCTGGGACATCTTGACCGCGCCCTGGCGACCCTCCAAACCGCCGCCGGGGTCGCGGACAGGGTGCGGAATCCGGTGGAGAAGGCCCGGTTCCACGCCCGGCTGGGGGATCTCTATCTCGCCATCGGGCAGCCGGATCAGGCCATGGCTTTCCTGGAAAAGGGAGAGGATCTGGCCACCAAGGCCGGCAGCCGGGAGGCCCTCGCCGGGGTGCTCATCAACACCGGCGTCGCCCATGCTTCCCGCAAAGACTATGTCGATGCGGTGGCGGCCTGGGAGGAATGCCGCTATCTCCTCGACCGGATGGCGGAAGCCCCGGCCCTTCGGTCCCGGCTCCTCATCAACCTGGCCCGGATCAGCGTTCGCCTCGGCGACCCCCAGGCCGCCGTCGAGGCCGTCCGGGAGGCCCTGTCCGGGATCGGAGACCGGCCCGACAGCCATGAAAAGGGCCGGGATCTCGTCTCCCTGGGGCTGCTGGCCATGGAGGGCCGTCAAATCTGGCCGGATGCGGCCGACGAGATGGATCCGATGGCCCTTTCGGCGCTGCAACGGGCCGACGCCATCGCGACGCGACTGGACGACCCCGAGCTGATGGCCTTGGCCCGGAGCGATCTCGGCCGGCTTTACGAACTCAGAGGCCGAAATGCGGAGGCCATGACGCTCACCCTGTCCGCCCTGTTTCACGCCCAGCAGTCAGGGATCTCCCCGGAAATCCGCTATCCTCTCCACTGGCGGGCGGGACGGCTCCACGCCGACGCAGGCGACATGGACGAGGCCATCCGGTCCTACCGGCTGTCCGTCGAGGCCCTGACGCCCATCCGACAGGAACTGGTCGCCGGCTACCGGGACCGGCACGATCTCTTCCAGGAAAAGATCCGTCCGGTCTACCTGGAACTGGCGCGGCTGCTCCTGGAAAAAGCGTCCCGGAAAAACGGCGACGCCCGAAAGGCCCTGCTCGAAGAGGGGCGGGACGCCATGGAGCTGCTCAAAACCGTCGAACTCCAGGAGTATTTTCAGGATCCCTGCGTCTCCGCCCTGGAGACCACCACCATCAAGCCGGAGGAGATGGCCCCTCATACGGCGGTGATCTACCCCATCCCCTTCCCCGATTACCTGGCGATCCTGCTCATGACCCGGGACGCCATCGACCTGTACACCGTCCCGGTGGCGGCGACGGAACTGGACCGGACCGTCCGCCGGTTCCGGCGCCGCCTCCAGAACAGCCGGGGCGAGGGATTTGAAGAGGATGGACGGACCCTCCACGACTGGCTGATCCGCCCCATGGAACCGGCGCTGGCCCAACGCGACATCGACACGCTGGTGATCGCCCCGGACGGCGTGCTGCGTCTCATCCCTTTTTCGACGCTCTACGACGGCGAACGGTTTCTCGTTCAAAAATACGCCGTGGGCACGGTGCCGGCCATCACCCTCACCACCGCCGGACCGGCGGACGGAGCAAGCGGCGGAGTCCTCCTGGAGGGCTTGTCAGAGGCCCGACAGGGTTTTGCGTCGCTTCCCAGCGTCAAGCAGGAGCTGTCAACGCTCCACCATCTGATGGGGGGGACCGTTCTGCTGGACGAAAACTTCACCCTGGACAACCTGACCCAAGCATTCGACGACGCCGATTACGACATCGTCCACATGGCCACCCACGGCGTGTTCGGCGGCGGCGCCGATGAGACTTTCCTGCTGACCCACAACGAAAAACTGACCATGGACCGCCTGGAAAGGATCATCGACCAGACCCGCCGCCGGGGCAATCAGGTGGACCTGCTGACCCTGAGCGCCTGCCAGACCGCCCTGGGGGACGAATGGGCCGCCTTCGGGCTGGCCGGCATCGCGGTCAAGGCCGGGGTGAGCAGCGCCGTGGCCACCCTCTGGTTCGCGGACGACGAAGCCGCGTTCAGGATCATGACGGAATTTTACCGGGAATTTTACCAGCAAAAAAAGCCCAAGGCGGAAGCGCTGCGGCTGGCCCAGACCCGAATGATCGGGGACGACCGGTTCCACCACCCCGCGTTCTGGGGGCCGTTTCTGCTCATCGGCAATTGGCTTTAGAAAAAAGGATTGCAAACCCGACCCATGAAAAGCAAGGAGGCGTTCATGAAACCCTTTCTGATGATCGGCGCCGGCATCGCGGCGCTGACGTTTCTGGCCCTGACGACCCTGGCGCCGCCGGCATTCGCCGCGACCGGCACCGTGTTGTCGGCCACCGGAGACGTCCAGACCAAAGCCGCGCCCGGAGCGGACTGGCAGCGTCTCAAACGCGGGGCCAAAGTCGCCGGCGGCGCCACGGTTAAAACCGGGCCCGACGCCTTTGCCCGGATCCTGTCCCCGGACGGGATCCTGATCAAGATCCCCGCGAACCAGGAACAGGCGCTCGCCTTCGGCGCCGGGGCTTCCGAAGGATCGGCCGGCGCGGCCGGCGACGACGCCTCGGGCTATTCGGCGTTCGTGGCTGAATTTTTCAGTCCCAACCAGCGGACCCGGATCAATGCCGTCAGGAGTCACCTGACGCCGCTTCAGCAGGACTGGATCGCCTTCAGCCGCTTCAACCATCTCTCGCCGAACAAGATCGAAGCGGCCCTGGAACTGGCCGCCGCCTTCCATGCCGAGAACAGCCCCAACCGGAGCGTCTACATTCTATGGAAACTCAAAAGCTTCTTTCCCGACGATCCCGGCATCCAGGCCCTGGCCGACCGGGCCCTCCGGGCGCAAGGGGCCGGCGGCGCGTGGGCGGTCAACGGCGCGCCCATCCGGGAAGACCGACTCTCCACGGGAGGAGAAGCCCTCCAGGTCGCCTACAAAACGGGCCGGGAACGGTACGTCTACGTCTACCACACCGCCCGAACGCCCAACGGCAAGGCGGTTTCCACCCGGTTGTTTCCGGATACCGACGACCTCATGGCCCTGGCCGGCCGGACGTTTTTCGCCAGCCGGGTGGCGGCCGAAGAGACCCTGTCGGCCAAGGAGGACGGGGTGTCCGTCCGCGCCGGCGAGACGCCCTTCGCCGAGGTGGTGGGAACGCTTAACGAGGGAACGCCCGTGACGGTTCTGGAAAAGCAGGGGCGGCGGTACCGCATCGCCGCTTCGTCCGGGCTGACCGGATGGGTCCTCAAGCACAAACTGGCCGGCGAAACCGCGGCCGAAGGCAAACAGTCGGGGGATGTACTGGCCGTGCTGCGAGTCCCCGCCGGCTCGGGCGTCCATTACCTTTGGGGATGGGCCTCGCCGGGGCCCATGCCGTCCTGGGCGGTGGAAGGCGTGATGGCCGGCGTCAACGGCGTGCTTGCGGGGGGAAGCGATCTCTCCCGCGAGACGGTCGCGGCGGCCCTCCCCGATATCTGCCAGGACGTTCAGGTGCTCCACCTGGCCCGCCGATAGCGGGGAGCGGCTTTGCTGAAAAACCGCCTTTCCCCGTTATCCAAGGTTCTCTTCGCCCTGATCGTCGCCATCGTCCTGTCGCTGCCCCAGGTTGCGGAGATGGGGGAATCGCTGCTCAAGCGGCTGGAAAACCGCTCCATCGATTACCGGTTTCTCATCCGGGGACCGGACCGCTACACCCTCGACACCCCCATCGTCATCGTTTTCATCGACGACCCATCGGCCATGGCCTACGGGTATCGGTCCCCCACCCCCCGCCTTCTCCTGGCCGATCTCGTCAACCAGCTCTACGACAAGGGGGCCGCCGTCATCGGCATCGACGTGCTCCTGGACCGGTCCTACGAGGACGTGGGCGAGATGTTTCTTGGGACGCCCGGCGCCGACATGGTGGTCTCCCAGGAGGTTCTGGCGGCGGCGAACAGGGCGCTGGCCGCGGCCCTGTCCCGGGCCGGGGACCGGGTCGTTCTGGTGAAGAATTTCTCCATCCCCGTGGACGGCGTCGCGCCGGTGATCCGGTCCGACATCCTGCCCGAATTCTCCCGGACGACCCACGAGGGGTACTCCATCTCCAAATCCGAGGGGGACGATTTCCACCGATGGACCAGCATCTATCCCTTCCCGGGCGGACACCACGCCTTTGCCGCGACCATTTACCGGCTCTTCACCGGCCGCCCCTTCGACATCCCGGAGCGCCTTCGGCTGAGCCCCGAAAACCCCTGGATGCTCATGGATTTCCCCGGTCCGCCCACCCGGCTTGAAAGAATGGATCACAACTTCGAAGCCTTTGCCGCCAGCGAAGCGGCCATCCTCCCGGAAGCGCTGTTCAAAGACAAGATCGTCCTTGTGGGATCGGCCGTCGAAGACCTCGGGGATGTGTTCCTGACCCCTTTCTCCACCCAGAAAAACGGCTACCTGACCTCCTTCGGGGTGGAACTCCAGGCCATCACCCTGAGCATGCTGCTCGAAGACCGGTTTATCTTCGCACCGACCGATGTCCAGAAATTCCTCTTTCAGACCGCTTTCTTCACCCTCGCCGCCCTGTTGTTCCTTTTCCCGCGGCCGATTCTGGCCCTCGCCATGCTGCCGGTCTGCATGCTAAGCTGGGCCGCGTCGGGCACGGTCGCCTTCGTCCGGTGCGACCTCCTGATCCCCATCGCCTTTCCCGTGATGGCCTTCGGCATCGCGTTCATGGTCTGCCAGGCGGTCATCCAACTGACGGAGCAGCGGTATTCCCGATTTCTGCGCAGCGCCTTTCAACAGTACCTGCCCCCGCAGCTCCTGGACAAACTCGTCTCCAGCGAAGGGGAGATCGCCCTGGGGGGCGAGCGTCACGAGCTGTCCGTGTTTTTCTCCGACCTGGCCAATTTCACGTCCATCTCCGAACGGCTGGACCCGGAAAAGCTCATCGATTTTCTCCACATTTACTTCGAAGAAATGACCAGCATACTTTTCCGGCAGCGGGGGACCCTGGACAAATACATCGGCGACGCCGTCATGGCTTTTTTCGGCGCGCCCGAACCCCAGGATACCCATGCGGTCCGGGCCTGCAACACGGCATTGTTGATGCAGCGGCGCCTCGATGAACTCAATGAGGCCCCGCCCCCCAACTGGGTGGAGGTTCACGTCCGGATGGGGATCAACACCGCCGATGTATTCGTGGGGAATATGGGATCCAACACCCGGTTCAACTACACCGTCATGGGGGACGGCGTCAATCTGGCGTCCCGGCTGGAAGGGGTGAACAAACTGTTCGGCACGCGCACCCTCATCAGCGAATCGACCCTGACCCACATCCGCTCCGATCCCGCCGCCGCGGAACGGTTTTTCGCCAGGGAGGTGGGCCGGTTCATCGTAAAGGGCAAGAAAAAACCGGTGGCCGTCTTCGATCTGATGGCCTTCACCGACGATGCGACTCCCGATCAGAAAGAGATCAAAGAGCGATACGAAGCAGCGCTGGCCGCGTTCTACGACGGGGATTTCGATACGGCCAGGGCCGGATTCGAGGCGTTGTGGAAGGAAAAATCGGACAAAGCCTCGGAGTTCATGATCCTGCAGCTCGACTATTTCCGTGAAAACCCGCCGGGCGGAGACTGGAAAGGGGACATTCCCCTGATGACCAAATAACCCCTCTGGCCGCCGGTCTTTCGTCCCCTATCGGTATGATCCCGGAATCCCGACAATTGACTTCGGTCAATGCGTCCCCGTGGTGTGGCGTGGTAAGGATGCTTCTATGACATTATTTTCAGGAAAGGAGCATCGCCGTATGAATTGGACGCCGGAAGCCGAGTCAGCCGTCGGGAAGGTTCCCTTTTTCGTTCGGAAACGCGTCAAAGCGCAAGTGGAGAAAGAGGCTTTGTCCGCCGGAAAACGGCGGGTGGACATCGACGATGTCCGCGCCGCCCAGGCCCGCTATCTCAATAATATGGAGCGGGAAATCAAGGGCTATCGGATCGACGCATGTTTCGGGTCCGGGGGCTGCCCGAATCGGACCATCGAGAGCGACGGGTTGTTTCGGCGCATCGAAGAAACGCTTCAAAACGCGGATCTTTTGGACTTCTTGAAAACCCACGTCAGCGGTCCCCTCAAATTCCACCACGAATTCACCGTCACCCTCGCCGATTGCCCCAACGCCTGCTCCCAGCCCCAGATCCGGGATATCGGCATCATCGGCGCCGCGGTTCCCGGAGTGTCCGACGAGGAATGCACCGGGTGCGGGGCCTGTGTGGCGGCCTGCAAGGAAACGGCGGTCCGCCTGGAAGACGACGGAAAGACGCCCCGGATCGACATGGGCCGGTGTCTTTACTGCGGAAGTTGCGCGGCCGGGTGCCCCACCGGCGCCATCATGACGAAGGATAAGGGATATCGGGTGCTTTTAGGGGGAAAACTCGGCCGTCATCCCAGGCTGGGGATGGAATTGTCCGGTTTGTTCAATGAAGACGAGGTGGTGGAAATCGTCGGGGAATGCCTTCGCTTTTACAAAGAAAAGGGACAAAACGGGGAGCGATTCGCGGCGTTGGTGTCCGAGAGCGATGCTTGGCGGCTTTCCGGGCGATAAAACTCTTATTCTTCCCGGGAGAGCACGGTGTTGGATTTGTTATACGCTCGCCGGACCTTTTTCATCGCTTTATAGAGACCATCCAGGTCATCCGCATCCTTTGCTGCGGCTTGCGCGAATTCAATGCTGGCTCTGATCAGGCTGAACGCGGGGGTGTAAACCGGCGGGTCATCGACCGACCCTCTCAATGCATTCGCTTTGCGGGCCAGCTCCGCCAGTTCGGGTCGCCAGTCTTTTGCGGGTTTGAGGGTTGATTTACCTTTTTTGTCCGCCGGGGGCTTTTCCAGGCTTTCGATAATTCGGTTGTTTTGCTTGGCCCGCATGTAGGTTTCTTTCAGCCCACGCCGGATTCCGCCGCCGAAGTAGATGTTTCGAACCCACAAAATACCGTCGAAAACGATTTTCCCCTTGAACGGCAATAAAGCCGTATCGAGGTACATCGGCAATTTGGCGCCATAGGTCAACGCTTCAAAGCTTTCATGCAATCCCAAGACGCCGTAGACGCGATCATCCTGGATAAAAACAGCGTATTTCTTTAACTGGCGTTCAATGAAAAAATCGCCCCGGATGAAGTGTTTCCATTTTGATATGATATCCAGATGCTCTGTTGGAAAATCCTGGGGGTTTTCGCTGACGAAGGAATCGACGAGGTCGATATTTTCGTATAGGGCTTCGCGGACTTTCTTTTTTTTGTCTGGAGGCGCTTCAATATAGTCGTCGAGACTGCTGAACTGAACAATTTTGAGTTTTTGGTCAACATAAAATTGGAGCGCCCACATCAACTGGAAAAAGAGTTTGGCGTCTTGTTTTGGAAGTTTCATTGGTCTCCTCCGTGGATGCCATCGGTATGACGCAATTCAGAATCTATTCGTTCGGAAAGGAAGATCTTTAACAGAGACTGGTATGGAACATCTCGTTTGTTGGCTAATAATTTTAAATCTTCGATCATTGATTCCGGGAGACGAACCGATATCGTTTTCGTTGAAGGCTTAAGCCGCGAAAAAACGGCCTCTTCCGCATCAGACCAGTCAATATATTCTGACGAATCATTATTTTGCCAAAAAATTCGTTCTTCAGCCTCGCTATTGAATTTTGGTATTTTCTTCTTCATTTTAGATACCTTTCAATTTCCACATCCGTCATATCCCGTGCGGAAACAACTCTAATTTTTTCATCACGAACCGTGAAAACCGCAAAAAGCAATCGGTTCATGTCTGTCCGACCAAGAGCGTAATAGCGATTTTCATGGAATGAATGCCCTTTATCACGTTTTACGATAATCGGCCTATTGAAAAAAATCTGTTCGCATTCAATAGTCGAAATATCATGCCGTTCCCAATTTTTTGTAATATTTCCTTGGTCCCATTCGAACCCTGTGCATTTCGCTAATATTTTAGTGGCTTTAACCATACAGATTGTATATCATGGATACATACAACAAATCAATCACATTATTGCTGAACGTAAAAATCACCAGTGTATCCGGTGTTTTTTCTGATCCCGAACACTTAAGGATCATGGCCCTGAAGTTCCCAAAGATCAGCCAGGTGAATTTCTATTTCATGGAAAGGCACTGCCGCAACCTTATCATTTTCAGCAAACGATCCCATTAATTCCCATCCACCGGAATTCAGCCGTTTAAAGACATCTAAAGTTTTCGCTATTGGATCGATCAACCATACATGCCGCACTTTATGATTGGCATAAATCGGCATTTTTTTAGTCTTATCTATCTTAACCGTACTGGGGGAAAGAACTTCACATATCCAGTCCGGAGATGTTTCAATCCAGTTGGTTTCCGGAAGATTCGGCAATCTTTCTTTCTTCCAGCCAGCGAGATCCGGGACAAGAATGTTTTTGTCCATTAACAATTCAGGTTCGAATAATATGATCCAACCGCCCGGCCCTCCGCGCCCTTTTGAGAAGGGATTGACGATTTCGCCTCCAAGGGACGAAACCACCATTGAATGTTTGGGTGACGGCCTGGGCATCGTATGCAGTTCGCCATTTATGATTTCTCCAATCATATTTTCTGGTATGTGAAATAAATCTTCGTATTCAGCTTCCTTTTTTGCTGGCTCGGCCATTGTCTTTTCCTCTTAGCAACCTGCAGGGCTGCCATTCGTTTACCGAACTCAAGCAGACTTTGCTAAAGCATCCGACTTCTCATCAACGGATTCGATCAAGTCTTGAATTGCATCGACCTCTGTCTCCTCGAAGTACGGTTCACCGCATTGCATACACACCCAAGACGGAACCGCATCCAGAGTGATGTGAATGCCTCTTCGATCGATATGAAACGGGGTCTCGCCCTTTTTCATCTCACCTTGGCAAAATAGGCACTTCATGGCTTAATCCTTTCTCGATAATCATCAGACCAAAGCCCGCTATCGGGCAGATAGGCTGTAATGATTGCCAGATAACCCTCCTTTGGGGAACATACCACATGTACAGAACGTCCGCCATGCCCAGTTCCGAGCATAAGGCAGCTATGGCCTCGGGCATCTTCGGGGTAGTCCTCGATGATTTCTCTCGCCAAAACTACAGCACGAATTTCGGCCGGACGGATTTGCGGCATTGGGCGGGCCATTTGCCGAATAGCGTGGGGTAAAAAGAGAAGCCGTCTTTTAGCAGCCTCATGAACATCAGAAAGGATATTTTGGGTGAAGACGGCCATGGTGGAGTATCTCTCGGTCTTTTCGTTCATGCTATCTATCGGAGAACGACTTATTCAGCGGTTTTTCGGGGCCATAGCACAGCGAAGCTCCCAAAAAACCGCTGGAATGATAGGCTAACCATTTCCACCCTTCATATTTAGTGAATCTAGAGCTTCGGTTCTAAGTTTAGCGCCAATAACAAACTCTATCAATTTATTTTCAATATCCTCACGCCTGTCATACTTTACCACATGTACCTTTAATGATTTGGCAATTGCAGTTAATGTGTCTTTGTTTGGAACTTCAGATAAAATTACCTTTGCTTCTTCCCGATCTTTGCACTTGCTTAACTTATTAAGGATATCTTCATTTTTAATTTTAAGGGGTTCTTTTTGACCATCTTTAGATATTGGTGGCGCATGATAAATCAAGGTCGCTTTACCAGATAAAAGATTATCAATTTCGTCATCGCTAAGGTTATCAATTACAGTTGCAATAACCCGAAATAATTTCGAGAAAATATTTTTTTGTTTCACGGTGTCACCATGTTAAGGATTTCAGTAGTCAAATTTTCAAGTTCCGATTGAACATCTTTATAGGTTTGGCCGGAAACTCGCCGGAGAACAACTGGAACTCCGTATTCTGGTGCATCAGCATAGATTGTTTTATTTTCTCTTATCATAGTTCCTAAGATTGGCATATTTAGTCTGCGAACCTGCTGAATATAAGGCTGTTGTGCCGAAATTGGCGATCTATTCCGTATTTGTATCATTGTAAATAATATTCCAACTATTTCTGGATTAATTCTCTCCCACTCCGAATCATCACTGTCATCGACATATTTGTTATATGATTTTACTAACTCCCCAACATGTTTTCCTAATTGTTCTATACCTAATGTTGATAGATAGTCGGGCTTCGTAGGGACTAGAAGATAATCACTGGCTGTTACGGCAGTCTTTGTTACTATGTTAAAATTAGGGGGGCAATCAATAAGAATATAATCATATTCTTCTTCTAATGATTCTAAGCCAAAACGTAAACGCGAATGCACTCGAAGGTAATTATTTCTAAGGTCGCGTTCGGTTCCACCGATAAGCCTGGTTGCAAGTTCTAAATCGACATTTATTAAAGCAAGATGAGAGCATATAAGATCAAGATTCCCCCTCCCGCTGTTTACCCGACTCGGTCGAGCGATTAGACTGTTTAGATTAAGCTCGGTGTCTTTGTCAATAAAGGCATCATACCAATTCTTAATGGTTTTTGAATTTTCATAATTTTTTCGCCAATCATCAACAGTAATAAATGAAAATGTTAGACTTGCTTGAGGGTCAAGATCAATGGTTAATATATTCTTACCTCGGTATGCAAGTTCAGCCGCTAAATTTGCAGTAACAGTAGTTTTTCCAACCCCGCCTTTATAATTGATTACCGATATTATCACCATTCTTCATTCCTCCTAAAAAGTTTTCAGTTGTTACGATACGGTTAACGAAGAATTCATCGGCAGAACGCTTGCGGGGTCCAATGCACTGATTTGTTGTCAGCGAATTGTTTTCTAATTGCACCTTCCCGCCAATATAACCTTATCCCCCAATTAATTGTTCATGTAATAGCCGCTGATTGTATATTCGACGCCAGCGCTTTTGCATCCCCCAACAATTACAGTTGTATTGCTTGAAAATGTTATTCCCGTCATCATAGAATACTCAATTTCAGCTGAATTAAAATTTCGTGCAAATCGTGTCGTTCTTTTCGACCCATCATCTTGGAACAAATCTATCTTACATAAAGTAGAGTCATCAAGAAGAATAATAATATCCGTCATGACGAAGGTTTTCCCTGCCGGTACTGTTGTTATATCTGCAGCAGTGTCAATACCTTCTGGAACAAAGCCATGAAAACTTACTGGCTCAGTTGCGTTTGCGAAAGATTGAAGGCCGGCCGCGCTCCGAAGAGCATACACAGCATCTTCTAAGCCCACCTTGCTGTCGGCGTTTACGTCCCCAATCACATCTGCAAAAGCTGGAAATGTGAATGCAATCATTATTAAACAGATAGTCCCTTTCTTTTTCATTCCTCCCCCCCTCCTTTTGTGAGTTTACAAATCCATCCTCTCCCTTAACCCCAACCTCTTGGTTTGAATTTTAAAACCTGTAGACATATAACGCCGCTAATCGGCCGCGCGGCTTTTTGCGTCGGCACATTAGCCTTGTTAGCTATATAAATTAGTAATAGTAACCAAGTGAACGAGGATTCATAATTTTTTCTATGCCTTTTTCAATTAAGCCTTTTTGAAGGGCTTGATGTATCAGCAAAAAGCTGGGTAGTTCTAAAAGATTTTTGCCATAAATTTTTTCTTCTCCACATCTCACCAGCAATTCGTCACGGCTTTGATTGAAAGGGAATATGTGGTATCGATTAAAATTCCATGTCGATAACAATTTAGCTCTCAGTTGTAAAGAGCGGTGGATTACTGAAAGAAGCCAACCATCAAGCCCCTTCAATTGATCAGTATCGTCAACCAATGGGTAAAAACTCATTATTCCTTTGAAGAAAATTCTATTAATTCTCCCTGATAGATAATCGTTGATCTGTTTCTTGCTTAAGCCACCATATAGGTAGCGTCTAATCTGCATCATAGCGGACAGAAAATTCTCATCTTTATCATTTGCAGGTATTGTTTGTCCCGTGAGAGAAGTTTGCTTAAGTGGTTGAATCAAGTTTCGATACAATATATAGGAAATTTGTTTTTTAATTTTTGTAACGGATTTGCTTTTAATAGATACCTTATCAACAGATAAAGTGTAGCCAAGGAAGTCTAAGGAATTTTTTGATGATATTTCAGAATGTAAATTGGGTTTTGACAATAAATTAATTCCGTCTGATTTTGCAATGTTAATTCTAATACCAGCCTCTTTAGAAAATTCATTAATTAATAAAAATGAATTGCAAATTTTTGAATATTCTGGAGACCATGCTATAGTGTCATCAGCATATCTAGAAAATTTCACCCCTTCTTTTTCTAATTTTTGATCAAAACTCCAACAGGTTAAATTGGCTAAAAACAAACTAATAGAAGTTCCTTGCGGTATGCCAACTTTTCTATCTTTAAGAAAGGCGCGAATAATAAATCTTTCTTCTGGGCTAATGAAGAACCCATTTTTACCAAACTGATCAAACAAATAATTATGTGAAATCGATCCGAAAAAATCTGAGAAATCGAATTCTGCTATGAAGATACGTTCACTATTTTTAAGATCTACGGAAATGTCTTGAATCGCAAAATGTACATTCCTGTCATTTCTGTATGCATATGAAAAAGAGCTAAATCGATGTTTATTCTTTGATAATAAACGATTGAAAAACAATTTAGAAACAGCGGCGTCTGGAATCTGATAAATGGTTACTTTTCGTCTGCCGCCGTCATGCTTTGGCACTTCCTTTATGAACGGTTTATTCGGTCTATATGATCGTAATTTTATTTTTTTTGCTATTGATTTAGCGATACTTTTATGTTTGCGCCTAACGTAAAAAGGGTTGAATTTTCTATCTATATCCCAATAGTCTGGTCTTTTTATTGATTTTGGTGGTGTAGAGTCTCCTAACCTTTTCTTGTTTCTCAGAAACTCCGCATGTATATTGTTGTGGTATTCATGGTACCTATAAATTAATTTTTCTGCTTCCTTCTTGATTGCAATAGCAAGCCTATTTTCTAAACTCATATATCCTCCACAAACAAAAGAGCCCGAGTTATCACTCAGGCTCTTCCACGGTGTTACCCAGGTAAAAGTAAGTTTTCTGGTTGAAGGAGTTTTGAGACTCCAACTCCGTCATCACTTCGCATGATGGCAAAGCCGATCATTTCTGATCGGCAGAAGGTAAGACCGTTCTTCCCATAAGGAAGTAATCTAAATGATAACTTATCGTCGCTCAATTTTCAACGCCTTTTTTGTCGCCCCATAATAGCTAACACAGTAGTTCCCTCCATCACATCCCCTCACGCCTCCTTCCGCTCAATCTTCGGATTCAACTCCTCCCGCAACCAGTCCGCGAACAAATTAATCGCCACCACCAGCATCACCAGCGCCGCGCCGGGAAAGACGATCATCCAACACATTCCGGCATAAATATAGTTTTTCCCGATGGCGATCATCGTCCCCAAAGTCAAATACCCATCCTTTTTTTGGCATGTTATTTTACCTTATTTTTGAGTCGAACGTCTCGAATAACCTATATCAGCCTTCCAGAACATCACGAAGCTTCGCCCCTAAATCCTTCGAAGAGAACGGTTTCTGAATGAAATGAACGCCTTCGTCCAGTACGCCGTGGCGGGCGATGACGTTGGCGGTATAGCCGGACATGAACAGGCGTTTGATGCCGGGATAGATGGACAGGATGTTTTTGGCCAGATCCCGGCCGTTCATTTCGGGCATGACCACGTCGGTCATAAGCAAGTCGATGGATCCGGTGTGTTTATGGGCCAGACGGATGGCCTCGCCCGGGGTTTGGGCGGCAATCACGGCATACCCCAGTCTTTCGAGCATCATCGCGGCCATGTGCAGGATGGCCGGCTCGTCTTCCACAAGCAGGATGATCCCGCTTCCGGGCGTCGCAGGTTTTGCCGCTGCCTTATCGGGCCGTACCCGCGACCCGGCAGGGCGCCGAGGCAGGTAGATCCTGAAGGTCGTCCCCTGACCCGGCTCGCTGTACACATTGATAAAGCCGTTGTTCTGCTTGACCGCGCCGTACACCGTGGCCAGTCCCAGGCCGGAGATCGG
>JAABTM010000200.1 GCA_011389855.1 Desulfobacteraceae bacterium | reverse complement strand
TGCGAAAAAAGAAGCCGAAAAGCCCGCCGAAGCGCCCAAACCCAAGGCCGCGGATGTGGGCGGCACCCCGGTGACGGCCCCCATGCCCGGCATGATCGTCAAATACGAAAAGAAGGTCGGCGACGCCGTGAGCAAGGGCGACACCGTGGTGATCCTCGAGGCGATGAAGATGGAAAACGCCCTCCCCGCCCCCACCGACGGGACCATCAAGGCCATCAACTTCGGCGACGGCGATTCGGTGGCCAAGAATGATGTGCTGGCGGTGATCGAATGATCTGGGGATTCGTTCAAATGGTTCCGTTGCGCATGGGTTTCGTTTTGGGATTGAAATGATGAAACTTTATGAATTGGTTGCTGAAATCAAGCTCATTGAGCGCCGGCTCACGCTTTATGAAGAAAAATACGGCGTTCTCAGCGAGGATTTTTACCAGGCCCTTATGGCCGGCAATCTTTCAGCGTATGATGAATACGATGAAACGCGTGCGGATTTCAGCCGATGGAAGGGCATTTATGAAACCTGGCTTCGACGCAAGGAAGCGTATTCAGGACTGATACAAGAGCATGGCGTCATCGAATCCTTGCGTCTCCAGCCAAGTTACTGATGCCTGACGAGCCGCTTGAATCGCTGGCCGGCTACAGTCATTTGGCGGCTGAAATATCCGAACGACCACTTGTTGAGCGGTCAACGCTTTCAGTATGGTCCACCAGTCCCTACACCGGGACCGTGGAAGGAGAAATTTTTTTCTGTAAAGGCTTCCGATTGAGAATACGGGAGGAGATTGATTTCGCCAGCGGCGTGATTACATCATACGGATACGAAGCGTACAGAAACCTGGAAAGGCTTTACTGGTACGATGATTTTCCGCATCCACACGATCCGTCGCTGGCGCCAACTCACCCTCATCACAAACATGTTCCGCCGGATATCAAGCGCAATCGAATTCCCGCTTTGGGCATTGGCTTTGACAGGCCGAATTTGCCGTTTGTCGTCCAGGAACTTGAAGACATGATTGATAAGGAGACACGGGATCATGAAGATCCATGAATATCAGGCCAAGGAGTTGTTCAAAAAATATCAGGTACCCATTCCCGAGGGCAGCCCGGCGTCCACGGTGGACGAGGCCGTTTCGGTCGCCGAAGGGCTGGGCGGGTATCCGGTGGTGGTCAAGGCCCAGATCCACGCCGGCGGCCGCGGCAAGGGCGGCGGCGTCAAGCTGGCCCAGTCCGCCGACGAAGCCCGCAAGGTCGCCGGCGAGATCCTGGGCATGACCCTGGTGACCCATCAGACCGGCCCCGAAGGCCAGGAGGTCAAGAAGCTCCTGGTGGAGCAGGGTCTCGACATCAAAAAGGAACTCTACCTGTCCATCATCCCGGACCGGGCCACGGCGTCCATCGTCATCATGGCCAGCGAAGCCGGCGGCATGGACATCGAGGAAGTGGCGGCCAAAACCCCCGAGAAGATCATCAAGGTCTTCGTGGATCCGCTGCTGGGGATCCAGGGCTACCACTGCCGCGAGGCCGCCTTCGGCCTCAATCTGCCCCCCGCGGCCATCAAAGCCTTCATCCCCATGCTGAGCAAGCTCTACAAGCTCTTCGTTGATTACGACTGCTCGCTTCTGGAGATCAACCCCTTGGTGATCACCGGCGACGACGCCGTCATCGCCCTGGACGCCAAGGTCAACTTCGACAGCAACGCGCTGTTCCGCCACAAGGACATCATCGAGTACCGCGACCTGGACGAGGAAGATCCCCTGGAAGTGGAAGCCTCCAAATACAACCTCAACTACATCACCCTGGACGGCAACGTCGGCAACATGGTCAACGGCGCGGGACTGGCCATGGCCACCATGGACATCATCAAGCTGGCGGGCGCCGAACCGGCCAACTTCCTGGACGTGGGCGGCGGCGCCTCAGCCGAAATGGTGGAAAACGGCTTCCGGATCATGCTCTCCGACAAGAAGGTCAAGGGCATCCTCATCAACATCTTCGGCGGCATCCTTCGTTGCGACGTGCTGGCCGAGGGCGTGGTGCAGGCGGCAAAGAAGACCGGCATCGAGGTGCCGGTGGTGGTCCGCATGGAAGGGACCAACGTAGAGGAAGGCCGGAAGATCCTGGCCGATTCAGGGCTCAACCTGACCACGGCCGTGGACCTGAAGGACGCGGCGAGCAAAGTGGCGGAAATCGTGGCTTAGTGATCACTAACCACAAGCCACTGCTTTAATACTTTTTTCTATACGAGGAACCTATCGTGAGCATATTTGTCGATAAAAATACGAAACTGCTGGTGCAGGGCATCACCGGCAAGGAAGGGCAGTTCCACACCCGGCAGTGCGTGGCCTACGGCACCCAGGTGGTGGCCGGGGTGACGCCGGGCAAGGGCGGCCAGAAGATGGACGACGTGCCGGTCTTCAATTCGGTCAAAGACGCCGTGAAGGAAACCGGGGCCAATTGCAGCATGATCTTCGTGCCCCCGCCGTTCGCGGCCGACGCCATCATGGAATCGGCCGACGGCGGCGTGGACGTGATCGTGGCCATCACCGAGGGCATCCCGGTCATGGACATGATGAAGGTGAAGAACTACATCCAGGACAAGCCGGTCCGGCTCATCGGCCCCAACTGCCCGGGCATCATCACGCCGGGCGAATGCAAGATCGGGATCATGCCGGGCGTCATCCACAAGGCCGGCGGCCCCATCGGCGTGGTGTCGCGCTCCGGGACCCTCACCTACGAGGTGGTCCACCAGTTGACGGAGCAGGGGATCGGCCAGACGACGTGCATCGGCATCGGCGGCGACCCGGTCAACGGCACCAACTTCATCGACTGCCTCTCGGCGTTCCAGGATGATCCCGACACCAAAGGGATCGTCATGGTGGGCGAGATCGGCGGCACGGCCGAGGAAGAAGCGGCCCGGTTCATCAAGGAGAAGGTGACCAAGCCGGTGGTGGGCTTCATCGCCGGGTTGACCGCGCCTCCGGGCCGCCGCATGGGCCACGCCGGCGCCATCATCTCCGGCGGTTCCGGCACGGCCCAGGGCAAGGTCTCGGCCATGAAGGACGTCGGCACCCATGTCTGCGAAGACCTGGGCCGGCTGGGCGAACTCTGCGCCAAGGTCTTTTCCTAAACGCCATGCACGAAATGGGGATCGCCGCCCAGGTGGTGCAGATCGCCAGCCGCCGATTCCATTCCCGCCGACAGGGCGGGCGCCAGGGTGGAAAGGGTCAACCTGAAGGTGGGCAAACTCGCCGCGGTGGTCCCCCAAAGCCTCCTCTTCTGCTACGACATCATCAGCCGGGACACGCCCTTGGCCGGGTCCCGGCTCCACATCGAAGAGATCCCGGTCACGGCCCGCTGCAACGACTGCGGCCACGACTGGACCGTCGAAGGCCCCGTCTTCCGCTGCCCCGGGTGCGACAGCGGGTCCATCCAGTTGACCTCGGGGCAGGAGTTGGAGATTACTTCCATCGAAATCGAAGATTAAGGTTCATCTCTCCTCCTTTCACCCCCTTCCGGGGGATTTGGGGTGTTTTCCGATAAGGGCGGCTTGCGAAAGCCGCCCTTTTCTTTTCACCAGGGCTCGACCTTCTGCATTTCAGGGCTTGGTTTTCTGGTTATCTCCAGTGCTGTCATGCGCCATTTCCCATGGACATCAGGAACAGTTTGACAAAAAAAACCATGTAAGTGTACATAATGGAACCAAAATGAATAAAGGCGGATACAGCATGGCGTTTACAACCGGCGGGTTGTTTCACCAGGAGTCGGTGAAGCTGGCCGGGCTGTATCTGGAGATGGGCGACTGGGGTTCGGTGCGGGAAAAGGCCGTTTCAGAGAATTTGATGCAAGCCAGGACCTGGAGCAGTTTACAGCGCGTCTGCCGGGAGGTGGTTTCCCGCCTGGAAACCCTGCGGACCGCTGAATTGGAACTGCTTGTCGAAACCACTTCCCTGGAACAGGGCTATCTTCTGTGGGTCGCGGTTTGCCGTCGTTATCGGTTTATCGCGGATTTTGCCGTGGAGGTGCTTCGGGAGCGATACATGACCTTGAAAACCGATTGTAGCCATGAGGACTTCGACGCTTTCTTTAATGGAAAGGCGGCATGGCATGCGGAGCTGGATCGGATTCGGCCTTCAACCCGCAACAAACTGCGGCAGGTCCTTTTTAAAATGCTCCGCGAGGCGGATCTCCTGACGGCAAACAACACCATTGCCCCCGCCATGCTCAGTCCTGCTTTTCTAAAAACGATTCAGCGGGATGGCCGCCGGGATGATCTGATGTTCCCCGCTTTTGAATCCGACGCAGGGTGACGACGCCATGAACAAAGACCTGACGAATACCCCCATGCAGGAGCGATTCCAGCATCTTTACGCCGTGATATCGGGAGAACGGTTTCTAAAAAAGAGAGGCCTCGGCAACGAGATCCCCTTCTTTATTTGTCCGTTCAAACCGGAAGAGGCCGTGGAAATGGCGCGATGCCGGCGACAATTGGTCAATCGTCTCGGGCAGGCCGGCGTCCAGGCGCTGGAGATCGATCTGTACGACCTGTCCACAGAGCTGTTGAAGAAGCGGAATATCCGGGACCGGGTGATGGAGATGGAATCTTCGGTTTCAAAGGATCAGCTCATGGAATTGTTGCAGGGCGTTCTGGACCCCGAGACGCACCTCATTCCGGCCATTGCCGCAGAATTGGCCGATGCGGCATTCGATGTACTGTTCCTGTCCGGCGTGGGGGAAGTCTTCCCCTATATTCGCTCTCACAATGTGCTGAACAATTTGCAGAGTACGGCGAAAGAAAAGCCCACCGTCATGTTTTTTCCCGGCGTTTACACCCATTCGCTCGAATCCGGGGCGTCCCTGGATCTGTTCGGAAGATTGCGTGACGACAAGTATTACCGGGCCTTTAATATTTTTCACTGTGAAGCGTAGGTGAATGGCGAAAATGGAAGCCCAATTAAATTTAGACGTTCTGGCCGCGCCGCCTTGGGTTGAAACCCCAGGCTGAATCATTCAAAACCGGCTAAAGCCGGTTCGGGTTGCAAAATGAGGGAGATCCCATGACGCTCCAGTCGATT
>JAABTM010000199.1 GCA_011389855.1 Desulfobacteraceae bacterium | reverse complement strand
CCACCGTCATGTTTTTTCCCGGCGTTTACACCCATTCGCTCGAATCCGGGGCGTCCCTGGATCTGTTCGGAAGATTGCGTGACGACAAGTATTACCGGGCCTTTAATATTTTTCACTGTGAAGCCTAATCGCTGAAATGAGGGAGATCCCATGACGCTCCAGTCGATTTTCAATAAGCCGGTGGACCGCCCCATCGAGGGGGTCATCAAAGCCGATGACGAAGCGAGCCTTCGCCTTGAAATGGAAGAATATGTGCTGACCCGGGAGGTTGAAAAGCGGCTGGAGTCGTTTTTGGGCGCTTACAACCAATATCAAGGGGCCAATGGCGTCTGGGTGTCGGGTTTCTTCGGGTCGGGCAAATCGCATCTTCTGAAGATGCTGGCGCTGCTGCTGGAAAACCGGGAGATCGACGGCGAGGCGGCCCTGGATCTGTTTTTGCCCAAGTGCGGGGACAACGAAATCCTCCGGGCCGACCTCAAACGGGCGGTCGGCGTCCCGTCAAAGAGCATTCTGTTCAATATCGATCAGAAAGCCGATGTCATCAGCAAAACCCAAATCGATGCGCTTTTGGCGGTGTTCGTCAAGGTCTTTGACGAAATGTGCGGCTATTACGGCAAGCAGGGCCACATCGCCGATTTCGAACGGGATCTCGACAGCCGGGGATTGTATGACTCCTTCAAGACCGCATATGAGGCGGTCGCGGGGCGGACATGGCGGGAAGGCCGGGAACAGGCTCTGCTGGAATCCAACAATATTGCAAAGGCTTACGCTCAGGTTGCCGGGGAGGACGCGGGCGCGGCCACGGGCATCCTCGACAAATACCGGAGTCAATACCGGGTTTCCATCGAAGACTTCGCTGAACGGGTTCATGCCTATATCGAACGGCAATCGCCCGATTTCCGCCTCAATTTCTACGTGGACGAGGTGGGGCAGTACATCGCCGGCAACGTCAAGCTCATGACCAATCTTCAAACCATCGCCGAGAGCCTGGCCACCCAATGCCGGGGGCGGGCCTGGATCGTGGTGACGGCCCAGGAAGACATGAGCGCCGTCGTTGGCGAGATGGAAAAACAGGAAGGGAACGACTTTACCAAGATCCAGGCCCGTTTCGACAACCGGATGAAGCTGACCAGCGCGGACGTCTCCGAGGTGATCCAGGAACGCCTGCTCATGAAAAATGATGAGGGCGTCCGCCTGCTGACGGATATTTATTCGCTTCAGGCCAACAATTTTAAAACCTTGTTCGACTTCGCGGACGGCGCCCAATCGTACCGGAACTTCAGGGACAAAGACCATTTTATCCGCGGCTACCCGTTCATCCCCTACCAGTTTTCGTTGTTCCAGTCGGCCATCCAGAACCTGTCCCAGCACAATGCCTTTGAAGGCAAACACAGCTCGGTCGGCGAGCGGTCCATGTTGGGGGTTTTCCAGCAGGTGGTCCTGCAAATCAGGGATCACGACATCGGTCGGTTGGCGACGTTCGATCTGATGTTCGAAGGCATCCGCTCGGCTTTGAAATCCAATATCCAGCGGGCCATCCTCCAGGCCGAGCAGCACCTCGACAGCCCCTTTGCCATCCGGGTGTTGAAAGCTTTGTTCCTGGTCAAGTACGTCAAAGAGTTCAAACCCACCGTCCGGAATGTCCGCATCCTGATGCAGGACCGCTTCGACCGGGATCTTCCGGAACTCCGCGGGAAAGTGGAGGAGGCCCTCGACCTCCTGGAGCAGCAGACCTATGTGCAGCGCAACGGCGATCTCTACGAATACCTGACCGACGAGGAGAAAGATGTCGAGCAGGAGATCAAGAACACGGAGGTGGAATCCGCCGATGTCGCCGCGGAACTGGAAAAAATCGTTTTCGACCATGTGATCAAGAACCGGAAAATCCGGTACGACGACAACGGGCAGCATTATCCCTATTCCAGAAAACTGGACGACCGGCTACACGGCAAGGAATACGAGCTGACCATCCACGTCGTCACGCCCTTTTACGAGAACGCGGAAAACGAATTCCTGCTTCAGTCCCAATCCATGGGACGGGAAGAGCTGATGATCGTGCTGCCCGCCGACGACCGGCTGGTCCGCGATCTTCTCATGTACAAACGGACGGAGAAATACATCCGCCAGAACATCACCATCACCCAGCAGGAGGCGATCAAGCGGATTCTGACGGATAAAGGGTTCCGGAATCAGGAGCGATACGCCCAGTTGCGGCAGCATGTCCGGACGCTTCTCGCCAGGGCGGCCCTTTTTGTATCGGGGAACAAGACCGACATCAAAGGAGAGGATCCCCAGGCGCGGATCGTAAAGGGTTTCCATGAACTCATCGCCAGGGCGTATCCCAACCTCCGGATGCTCCGGGGCGTCCCCTATACGGAAAAAGACATCGCCAAATACCTGAACGCCTCCGAAGACGGGTTGTTCGGCGCGGACGCCGCGACGCTTTCCGAGGCGGAACAGGAAGCGCTCGCCTTCATCCAGAGCAACAGCCGGGGCGGGGTCCGCACCACATTGAAGTCCCTGATCGAGAAGTTCGAGCGCAAGCCCTATGGGTGGTGCTATGCGGCCATTCTCTGCATGCTCGCCAAACTCTGCGCCAGGGGAAAGGTGGAGGCGAGGACCGACGGCAACCTGCTGGAAGACGATGCGCTGGAACGGGCGCTGCGCAACACCCACGGACACGGCAACGTCGTGCTGGACCCCCAGGTGGCGTTCACCGCCTCCCAGGTCCGGACCCTCAAGGCGTTTTACGAAGACTTCTTCGACGGCCCGCCGGGCGCCGGGGAAGCCAAGGCCCTGGGCAAGGAAACGACGGAGGCGATCCGGGAGATGATCGGCCGGCTTGAGCCGCTGACCCGGCAGGCGTCCCGGTATCCGTTTCTGAACGCGTTGACGCCGGTGCTCGAAAAACTGCGGAACCTCGGCGGCAAGCCCTACATCTGGCACCTGACCGAACTGCCCCGCCAGGAAGATGCGCTCCTGGACATGAAGGAAGAGGTGATCGACCCGATCCGGAAATTCTGGAACGGGCCGCAAAAAGAGATCTTCGACAATGCCAGGCAATTTGTGCGGAACCACGACGCCAACTTCCCCTATATCGACGGGGAGGAAAGCGGGGAGATTGCGGCCGGCCTGAGTGATCCGGAATGCTTCAAGGGCGCCCGCATCCAGGGGATCAAAACCCAGGTGGATGCCCTCCAGGAAAAAGTGAGCGCAAAGATCGACGCGGAGATCCAAAAGGCCAAAGAGCGGGTCGGGGTTCTCAGGGATCGCCTGTGCGGCATGGCGGAGTTTGCGGCGTTGAAGGCGGAGGAGCAGGAACGGATTGGCCGGCCGTTCGATGAGTTTGTTGCCTCGATCGAAAAACAGACGCTGATCGCCGTGATCCGCGAAAACCTGCGGCGTTTCGAGGAAAAGGATTACCCGCGTCAGTTGTCCCGGATGACCGAATGGGCCCAACCGCCTTCGACGCCCGTGACGGACGGCGACGACAAGCCGGTTTCGGGCCAGACAAAGGAAAAACCGGCGGTCAAAGAATCCCAGGTCCGGTATGTCTCCAGCCGGAACGTCCAGGTTTCGTTTGACAAGGCGTGGCTGGCGGACGAGAATGATGTGGATCGATATGTGGCGGCCATGCGGGAAGCGTTGATGGCGGAAATTCGCGGCGGCAAGCGAATCCAGATATAATGGGAAGAATCGATATGAAAATAGAACTCAAAAATTTCGGCCCGATCAGGCAGGCGACGTTCACGCCGGGTGATTTGACGATTATCTGCGGAGGCGACAATACCGGAAAGACTTGCGCGACATACGCATTGTTCGGGTTTCTTTCTTTTTGGCACGATGTCTTTCCAATCAAAGTAAATTATGCAGATGTTGAACGGCTTATCGATGAAGGGGCCATTGAGCTGGATATTCAACACTACATCGACAATGCGTTGGCGATTCTCAAAGAGGCTTGCGAGGATTACACCGAAGAATTGCCGGATATTTTTGGCGCCGAGGAGAAGCGTTTCAAAAACAGCCGGTTCAAAGTGAACCTGGATATGAACCATATTTGCCCGATGCCGACTTTTGAGCGGGCAGTGGCATCTCCAACTACCAAAAGGCTGACCATATCCAAACCGGCCAATTCAACGATTGTGAATTGTTCATTGCTGGTTGATATAACCAAAGCCAGGTTTTCCCAAAGCTTCATCAGCCGAAGCATTGGCGACGCCTTAAAAAAGATTGTTTTTGGTGACTTGTTTCCGAAACCATTTATCGCCAGCGGGGAAAGGACCAGCGCCGCCATATTCTGGAAAGACATCGTCTCTTCACGGAACAGGCTTTTAGAAGAGACGAGTTCGAAGGGTAAGGAAATCAATTTGTTCGAGATGATATCAACATTATGCGGGAGCTATTCCCTGCCGGTCCAATGCAATATTGACTTTATAGGACAATTAAAAAAATTTTCCAAAAAAAACAGCTTTATTGCAAAAAAATATCCGGATATTTTAGATGGTTTTGCCGATATTATCGGTGGGGAATACCTGGTTTCGGAAAACGATGAATTGTATTTCGTCCCAACGGGGAAACGAATAAAATTGACCATGGACGAAAGCTCCAGCGCTGTTCGCTCTCTGCTGATCATCGGCTTTTATCTGCGCCACGTCGCCGCTCCGGGCGACATGCTGATGATCGAAGAGCCGGAACTGAATCTGCATCCCGAAAATCAAAGACGCCTGGTTAGGTTGTTTTCCCGATTGGTGAATTTGGGAATCAAAGTGTTCATAACGACGCACAGCGATTAC
>JAABTM010000021.1 GCA_011389855.1 Desulfobacteraceae bacterium | reverse complement strand
TGATGCTGTCCAAGGTGAGGAAAAAGGCGGCCGTGTCGGCTGGATCGCCGATAAAATGGCGGTCCGTGTCGAGTTCCGGCGATGCGACCTCCCCGAGGGGCAGGGTCGCCGCGTAGTCCGGGATCTGTTTCTCGTTGATTCGGACAAACGTCGCCTTTCCAGCCACCGACGCGCATCCCAGGCGGACCTCGTCTGTTATGCTCATTTTTTTCATTATCGTCTCCATAATAAAAGAGATTTTCAAGAATCGATCACCTGTTGCTTGGACATTTTTTGCAATTCCAGTCCTGTAGGGACGACACATAGTAGCGTGGGAGTTCACTCCCGCGCGGTCTTACTCGCGTTCAGGGGAATTGGTTTTAATGCGCTCCGTCCTATCGGATGATGCTGACCCGGGGCTTGCCCGTCGCCGGGTTTTGGTCCACGTGAACCGGGCAGTCATAGACCTCGGCGATATCGGGCGCGGTGATCACCGCATCGGGCGTCCCCAGTTTATGGATGACGCCGTTCTTCAGGAGCAAGACGCGGTCGCAGTATTGGGAGGCGAGGTCGATGTCGTGGGAGACGACCACCACGCTCAGTCCTTTGTCTTTTCCCAGGGTCGTGATCAGGCGGAACATCTCGCGCTTGTATTTAAGATCGAGAAAGGAAGTGGGTTCGTCCAGCAGGATCACCTTGGGTTCCTGGGCCAAGGCCCGGGCGATGAGAACCCGCTGCTTTTCCCCGCCGGAAAGTTCCTCGACGGAACGGTGGGCCAGATGCTCCGTATGCGTGGCTTCCAGGGCCTCCATCGCCGCGGCCGCGTCCCGCTTTCCTTCGAACCCCATCTTTCCCAGGTGGGGAAAACGACCCATGAGCACCACCTCCATGACGGAAAAGGCGAACCGGAAGTGGTTTTCCTGCGACACCATGGCCATCTCCCTGGCCAGTTCACTCCGTTTGAAATCGGTCAGGCGCCGTTCGCGGATCCAAATCTCCCCTTCACGGGGCGAAAGGATGCCGTCCATGAGCTTTAAAAGGGTGCTCTTGCCCGACCCGTTAGGCCCCAGTATTCCGATGATTTCTCCGGGAAGGACCTGGAACGTGATGTGTTCCAGTATTCGCGCCTCCCCGTATCCGTATCCGAATCCGATATCCGTCAGGGTCAGGGTCGGCGCCATCGGCTTCCTTTGCCCCTGAGCAGAAAAACGAAGAAAGGCGCGCCCATGAACGCCGTGATGACGCCCACGGGCAGTTCGCTGGGGGAGATGAGGGTCCGGGCCAGGGTGTCGGCCGCGATCAGGAAGGCGGCCCCGCCCAGGGACGCCATGGGGATCAGCAGGCGGTGATCGGACCCGAAAACCATTCGCGCCAGGTGGGGGACCATCAGTCCGATAAAGCCGATGAGGCCGGAAAAGGCCACGACGACGCCGATCATCAGGGAGACCACCAGAAAACAGATCTTTTTGATCCGATCCACTTCGACGCCCAGTTGCGCGGCGGTTTCCTCGCCGGCGGTGATGAGGTTGAGGGCGCCCGAATGCCGGTATAGGATCGCCAGTGCCCCCAGCAGGGCGGGCCCGATGAGGGAAAGATGGGTGTACCGGCCCTGGGACAGATCGCCGTAGAGCCAGAAGAGCATGGAGTGGAGCCGTTCATCGGCGGCGGTGGAGATGAAGAACATGATGATGGCGGTGAAAAAGGCGTTGATGATGACGCCCATGAGCAGGATCGTGGTCGATTCCATCCCCATTCGCCGGGCGCCCAGTTGCATCAGCAGCCAGACCGTCAGCAACGCCCCGGCGAAGGACATGACCGGTACCCCGATGCTGAAGCCGAAGCCCAGGACAATGGCCACGACCGCCCCGAAAGCTGATCCGCTGGAAACTCCCAGAATATAAGGATCAGCAAGCGGATTGCGCAAAAGTGCCTGGAAAACGACGCCCCCCAGCGAAAGGGCGAACCCCACGAATCCGGCCAGAATGATCCGGGGCAGGCGTATCCGGAACAGAATCAGGCCGGCTGGGTCGCCCGAGGTCCCGGACCCCAGAAACAGGTCCAGAATGGATTTCAGCGAAATGTCCGCCGTTCCGATGACCATCGACAGGCCCGCGACCCCCAGCAGCAACAGGCCCATCATCGCCGAGAGCCGTAAAACCCGGTAGGGGGTCAGCGGTTTTGCAGCGGCGGTCCGATCCGCTAGTCGTCCCATTGGATTTCCGGGTGAATCAGGCGGGCCAGGATTTCCAGGCCCT
Organism: Desulfobacteraceae bacterium; assembly: GCA_011389855.1. Taxonomy (GTDB): domain Bacteria; phylum Desulfobacterota; class Desulfobacteria; order Desulfobacterales; family JAABSP01; genus JAABTD01. Next base: position 31,681 of record JAABTM010000021.1, on the reverse strand, counting down.
GGACGATGCGGGGCGACGGCCGGTTGGTCAGATCGGAGTCGATGAGATGCACCCGGCCGTTTTTCACCGCGGGGATCAGGGGCAGGGTCAACCACCGGCGCCGGGCTTCGTCGAGCTGTGGTCCCTGCTTCATGCCGGCGATGATGATGACCTCGGGTTTTTGTTGAATCACTTCCTCGATGCTGAACCGGGGATATTTGATGGGGGCGTCGGCGGCGATGTTGCGCCCACCGGCCAGGGAGATGAGATCGTGGAGAAACGTCTCATGGTTGATGGTCATGATGGGCCTGGGACTGACCTGGAAAAAGACGCCGGGTTTCGGTTTTGATCGCACTTTCCGCCGGATATGATCGACGCGCTGTTCCAATTCCCCGGCCATCCGGTGCGCCGTGTCGGCGATGCCGCCCAGTCGCCCCACCGCCACGAGGGTCGTCAGCACCCCCTCCAGATCTTTGGCGTCCAGGATGAAGACCGTCAATCCGGCCCCTTCCATCAGCCGAACGGCCCCCGGACGGTTCCCGTTTTTGGTGCCCAGGACGAGATCCGGGGTCAGGGTGATGATCCGCTCCACATTTAAATCGGTGAAAGCGCCCACTTTGGGTTTCAGACCCGCCTCGGGGGGATAATCGCTGAACCGGGTCACGCCCACTACCCGGTCGCCCAATCCCAGATAAAAAACGATTTCCGTGATGCTGGGGGCCAGGGTGACGATTCGCCGGGGGGGATGGGCCAGATGGATTTCCCGGCCGCGTTGATCGGTGGCGATGATCTCCCGCGCCCATCCGTTTGAAACCGTCGCCAACATGATGATGAGGCACAGGCACATCCCTCCCACCGCCGGCTGGACGGCGTGCCGAATTGTTCCCATTTGCATGGCTCCCATAAATTTGATTTTCTTGCCCGTTCTGTGAATGTCGAAAAGAATCCGCTCTCAACAGAGATCGGCCGCGGTGAGCGACACTGATTGACTAATTCAAGCCGGGGGATTTGTCAATCAGCAGCCCGCCCCTTTCCATGGGAGACGGCAAAATTCAACCGGAAGACGATAAAAAATCGACTTCGGGTTGACTGTCAACGCATCGGCATCCGTGATATAGATTTCCAGGAAAAGAATCAGGGGCGGCGTTTCGGGGATGTGCAAAGCCGTTTACAGCGGCATTGGTCAATAGGAAATTTAAAGGGTTGTCATAAAATCGACCCGAAAGGAAAACCGGCGTGAAACCGGGAAAAAAAGTGGTGATCGAGGTGATGTACAAGGCCGACTATTGTCTCCCCTGTTTTTATATGGATCAGACCGTCCTTGAAATCCTGCCCCGATACGCCGACCGCGTGGACTATCGCCGGGTGGATTTCATGAAGGGCGAGGGAAAAAAGCGGTTTCTTCAATTGTCCTGTGAACTTTACGGCGAAGACGCGGTGCATAAGCATTGCCGCGTGGCCCCGGTCCCTTCCCTGTTTATTAACGGCGAGTTGGTTTTTGACGCGATTCCGCCCATGTTTGAACTGGAGGAAGTCATTGAGGAGGCGATCGGGAAAAGAGAAGCCATCCATTTGGAAATTCTTCATGAAGGTTCCCACTGTGTGCCCTGCGAATACATGACCCGAGTGGTGGAGGAAGTCGCCCCCGAGTTCAACGGCGCCTTGAAATGGGAAAAAGTGGTGTTGACCCGAAAGGAAGGGGCCGTCCGATTCGATGAGCTGGCCCGGATTTTTGGGAAGCTGCCGCCGGTCCCCTCTCTGTTCATCGACGGCCGGCTGGCCTTCGACCACATTCCGGGCACGGATGAGCTGCGGGACTGCTTGAACGGCATGCTCGGCCGGGTCGGGGACTAGCCCGCCATGTTTGAAAATTCCGCGGAAAAATCACCGGCGACGCCCCGCAAAACAAAGAAATGATCCGGATGCTGGACAAACAAGGCGTCCAGTGCGTTCAGGGGGAAGCGGACTGGCGATTCGCCGAGGGAGCGGAACCGCCCGGCTGGCCAAAAATGGACCCCATCCAAAGGGATCGCCTCATGCGCCTCCCCCAGATGCTGCGGTTCGATCTGGCCGGAAAAACCACCGTCCTTGACCTGCAAATGATTCCCCGGGGGAGATTATGGAGCAAAAAGTGTGCGTGGATGTGTTGCTGACCGATTTCAGGCAGTGAACCGCCTGCGTCTACATGGCGGAATCGGTAAAGGTTTTACCGGAAGACATTCAGGCGTTGATGGAAGTGCATGAATGGGATATGCGAACCCGTGAAGGCGTTCACCGGTTCAGAGAGCTGAAGGCCAAGTCCTTGCCCAGCGTGGCCCTGGACGACGACTTGGTGTATGTGTCTCAGATCCCCATGCAGGAAGAACTGGCCGAGGAAATCCGACGCCGTTATCACCAGAAAAACACGGATGGCGACCATGCATCTTGAAGATGTGCGCATCGAGGGCTTCAAATCGTTTTCCGAGGAAACCGAAATGCGGTTTCATCCCGGCATCAGCGTCATCATGGGCAACAACGGCGTGGGAAAATCGAACATCCTGGACGCCATCGTCTGGGCCATGGGGGAGGATTCCCTTTTTCGCCTGCGCTGCTACGAGCCCGACGACCTTTTCTTCGGCGGGAACAAAACCCAACCGCCCGCCCCTCGGGTGAAAGTCCTTTTGACCTTTAAGGAAAGTCAGGAAAAAGACGCCGCCGGCCTGACTGTGAGCCGGGAAATGACCCGGGACGGCCGTGAGCGGTTCACCCTTGACGACGAGGAGGTCGCCCCCGAGGACTATCGCGGGCGGCTCTCGGATTTTCAGACAAAAGACGCCCTCAAAACCATTATCCGGCAGGAACAGATCAACGATCTGCTCTACATGGCGCCCCGCCGTCGCTTCGAGGCCGTCTGTTCCCTGATGGATCTCGATGCCGGCGAGGATCTCCCCGGCGATTTGCAGGACCGGCTCGCCCGCCGGCTGAAGCGGTATATGGGCTACCTGATGCCGGAGGCCGAGGTCGCGCTGGATCTGAGCGCCCGGAACGGCGACAAAAGTCTGGACCTCCGGATGTCCATGTCGGGCGACCGACGACTCCGGCCCCACCAGCTTTCCGGAGGCCAGAAAGCCGTCACCAGTCTTGCCCTGAAGCTGGCGTTGTTCGGGCAACTCCAGAGCCCTTTCTATCTTCTGGACGAAGTGGAACCCTCCCTGGACTACACGCACCATAAATCCATGCAGGCGTTTCTGAAGGACGTTTCCACCCGTACGCAACTCATCATGATCACCCATCTGCGCGCCACCATCGAACTGGCCGATTCCCTCCACGGGGTCCGCACACGGCCGGACGGGTCGTCTTTTATGAAATTTTATTTTTTGATGGATAAGAAACTGTTGAGGCTTTACAAATGTTGCTGAAAACGGACGGAAAGGCGCGCCGATGACGGTGATCGGCGTCGAGGAAATCCAGACGGGAATCGAGGCGGCCGAGCCGCGATTTGGAAAATTGCAGGCCCTGTATGGTTTGCTGCCGGAAACCCAATGCCGTTGCGACCGCCCCGGGGAATGCTGCCTGTTTTTACCCCAGATGACCTGGGTGGAAGCCCTGCAATGGTTTCGATGTATCGCCGAATTGCCGCGGGAGGACCGGGACGCCGCCGTTCGGCGGTTTCTCGGATTCTTCCTCTCCAATCCGGCGCGGCGCGGGCATTGTCCGTTTCTCGCCGATGACGGCGGGTGCGGGAATTACGAGTTCCGACCCTTCGCCTGCCGGGCCTACGGCATATGGAGCATCGAGTGGGGCCGGCAGGGGACGGCTCAGAGCCGGGAAGGCAAAAAGGCCCTCGTCGCCATGTGGCGACGCTATGGCATCGAGTTGCCGGAGGAAACGGCGACCCATGAAATGGAATACTGCGACAAGGTGACGGTGTCGGGAAGCACGCCGCCTCCGGATTCCCGGCTGATGGATCTCCTGTCCCGGGTCCACGGACTGGATGACGCGCATCCGGAGATGAAACGCTGTTTCGAAGACGGCTATGGGTCGGATTTCAGCATGCTCATGGCCTCGTTGGTATGGGGGCGCCTCAAGGCCGATCTCAACAAGTACGCCGTGATCAAGGATCTGATCCAAAAAAAATCCGACGCCCGGCTGGAGAAACTGCTGGCAAAGGCGACGGCCCCGTTTTGATGCCGTCGGTGTGTGTCAGGGGGCAGCGATGCACCGGGCAAGACGGTCCTGGATCGCCTCGCCATCGACCCGCCACCCGATGAAGGCCAGCCGCGTAACGGGTTCGCCGGTCCAGTCCGACCACTCGCCTTTGCCGCCGACGAAATTGATCAGTCGGATCCGATCAGAGAAACGCACCGGACCTTTCACCCGGAATACCTCCCACGGCAGCGCATCGAGAAACCCCTGAAAGGCGGTTTCATCCATGATCCGGCGGTCTTCGAAAGAGAAGGTGGCAAATGGAGCGGCCGACGCCGCCGATGAACTGCTGTCCTCCTCATGATCCGGGGTGAACGCCCGGAAAAGGTGCATCGGCTTGAGGAAGGCTTTCCGTGGCGCGGCGGGCGTCCAGAGGGTTTCCGGGTCGATGGCGCAACGGACGGTGGGCACGACCTGGCAGCCCGGCAGGAGAGCATGGATCTCTTCCAGGAACCGGGGGATCATCTCCGGGGCGATGAGATCGATCTTGTTGAGCAGAATCATGTGAGCGGTCTCCAGCTGACGGTAGAACAGCGATCCGAAATTCTCCCGCGCTTCCCAGTAATCGGCGTCCAGCACCGTGACGATCTTTTCCAATCTCATCCGCCCGGCCAGATCCGCGTCGTCGAGGGCGCTGATGATGGCCGTCGGGTCGGCCACCCCGGTGGATTCAATAAAAATTCGCCGGGGATTGAAGCGGTCGAGGATGTCTCTCAGAGACTGTTGGAGATCGGCGCTCAGGGTGCAGCAGATGCACCCGCTGGTCAGTTCGACGACGCCCGATCCGGACGCTTCCAGCAACGCGCCGTCGATGCCCACATCGCCGAATTCGTTGACGAGAACGACGGTATTCGACAGGTCCGTTTGCCATGAGAGAATGCGTTTCAGCAGGGTGGTCTTCCCCGACCCCAGAAACCCGGAGAGCAGGAGGACCGAGGCCGTTTCGGGGTGGGACGGGTCATGGGCGTCGCGGTTCGGCGTCTTCATCTTTTTTCTCCAGTCGTTACAACGGCGATTCGTAAGGCGACCATTCCGGGTCGGGCGTTTCCGACCCGGCGCGCAAAGAAATATAGAGAGGAACGGAAGCCATGTCAAACACCCGGATGTCGGATGGGCGGCGCACGGCCACGACGAACTGGAAAAGCGATCTGAACCGGAATGCGCACCGGGTGGTCCTGTCGGGCCAACCCATCGCCATGCATTGCCACCATTACAACATCAACCTGCAAAAGACCCTGGAAGACGCCCTGGGACAGTCGGGCGTCGATCTGCTCCGCCGGTCGGCGGAGGAGGCCATTTATCGCGATTTTAAAGCGTACCTGAGAGACTATCCCATGATTCGCTCGGTCAAATCCAGATTGGAAATGGCCGAGATCCTGTACCAGAATTGCGGAATGGGCATCATCCATTTCGAAAAAAACGGACCCGATCAATGGCGCATCGTCAGCCCGTCCAGTCACCATGTGACCGGCTGGCTGGCCAAACACGGCCGCCGGGATACGCCGGGGTGTCATTTCTCCCGGGGCTGGATCGCCGGGGTTCTGGCCGTCATCGCCCAGCAGTGCCCGGAGTATTACCGGGTGGAGGAGCTGAATTGCAAAATGATGCGCGATGAGACCTGCGTGTTTCAGGTGGCGCCCCGATATCCGTCCGTCGTCGCTCCCCATCGTCGCGGCGGTTCTTCTAAATCATCTTTCATGTCCGAATAAATCGACTTTTAGACGATATTCATCATTCCCGTGGCGGGGTATAAGACGGGTAACGTATAAATAGTATCAAGAGCGCATCGAGCGCCATTCCGAGCAACACAAGACCAAGGAGGCAAGGATGTTCAGGATCGACGGAGAGCAGAAAGTATGCGAGGTCGGCGGGGTCAAATTCGGGGGGCAGCCCGGGGAGTATCCCTGCGTTTGCGTCAGTTCCATTTTTCAGAAGGGCGACAAGGTGTTTTCGGGAAAGCGGAAGGAAGGGTTCGATGAAAAGCGGGCCGAGGAATTGCTCAAGAACCAGGAGCGCCTTTCCGTGGAAACCGGGGTGCCGGGAATGGCCGACATCGTGGCCAACACCGGGGCGGAGTTTGAACGGTACATCGATTTTGTGGCGGAAAAGAGCACCATGCCGTTTTGCATCGACGCCTGGGTGATGAAGCCCAAACTGGCGGGCGCCAAGTATTGCGCTGAAAAAGGGCTGATGGACCGGATGTTTTACAACAGCCTGACCGTGTGGGAACAGGATCTGGAAACCGAGGTCAAGGAAATCGCCGACATAGGCGTAAAACACGTCCTGCTGGTTGCGTTCGATCAGGAAGACCAGATGCCCTCCGGACGGATCAGCGGCACCCAGAAAATGCTGGACGCCATCGACAAGGTCGGCGCCGAATTCGAGTCCATTTTCGTGGATACGTCGGTTATGAACGGTCCCGCGGCGGCCTTTTGCGGAGTCGCCAACCGGATGATCAAGGAGAAATGGGGGTTCCCGGTATCCAGCGCGCCGAGCAACGGCTCCTATATGGATTTGAAGCGTTTCAGAGAGTTGTTGGGCTTCAATGGATGGGCCGCCACGGATGCCGCTCTCGAGGGTCTGTCGGCTTTTTATTATCACGACATGATATTTTCAGGTCCCATGGCCGGCGCGGAGCGGATCATTCCGGCCGTGGCCGAAGCCGAAGGCCTTCCTGGCGACCGCGGTTTTCGCCGAAACCAAAGAGCTGCCGAAAGCGCCCGACCACCCGCTTTATAAATTGTGGCCGGACTTTGTGGAACAGCTCAAAAACATGTAGCCTATTTATCATAAGACAAAAAGGAGGAAGCAAATGGCGGAACTCACCCCGAAAGAACGTGTGATGCGTATGTTCAACAAGGAACCCGTGGACACCATGCCCTTTTTCAGCGGAATGGGGATGGTGCTCATGCCGGCCATTACCCAACTCGGTTACCAGTTTGCCAAGGTGCACACCAATGCCGAGATGATGGCCAAAGCCGCCGTCACCACCAGCGAGATGTTCGGTTTCGATTCCGTGGTCGTTCCTTTCGACATGACCGTCGAATCCCAGGCCGTGGGCAACGAGATCAGCCTGTACGAGGATTCCATGGATATCCTCTACCCCACCATCCCGGAAAAGATCTGGCAAACCATGGACGATGTGGAATTTCCCGACAACATCGCCGAGATGGGTCGGGTTCCCATGGTATGCGAGGCCATCCGGAAGGCCAAGGAGCTGGCCCCGGATCGCGCCATCGGCAGCTGGGTCCTGGGACCGTTCACCATGGCGGGTCAGCTCCTGGAGCTGGACCTGTTGCTCAAGGGCGTCTTCAAGCAGAAGAAAAAGGTGGAGGAGGTTCTGGACAAGATCACCGACATGCTCATCAAGGTCAGCGGGGCCTACAAGGCCGCCGGCGCGGATTACATGACCCTGCGCGAGATGGCCACGGGCACGGACCTCATCAGCCCGAAAACCTGGAAGGAAATGATCAAGCCCCGAGTCATGAGAATCCTGGAATCCTGGGAATCCCCCAAGGTGCTTCACATCTGCGGCGCCACGGACCTGATCATCCCGATGATGAACGATTGCGGCGCCGATGCCCTGAGCGTCGATATCAAGAACAACCTCACGGAAACCCGCGAAAAGGTCGGCGACGACGTCCTCGTGCTGGGCAACTTCGACGTGTTCGCCCTTCCCTGCAAGGAAGAAACCACGGTGGAGGAAGCCGTTGCCGGCATCAAGACGAACATTGACGGCAAGGTGGACGCCGTCTGGCCCGGTTGCGACCTGTGGCCGGACATCAAGGAAGACAATATGAGGGCGATCGTGGAGACCGTGCGCGAATACGGCAAGCCGGCCAGCCCGGCGGTCGGTCGGCTGTAAACATCGATCGTCCATCGACGACATTAGGATGCGACTTTTAAAAAATCAGAAAAGGAGGAAGGTTCAATGGCAAGCAAGGAAGAATTTCAGGAGCAGATGAAAAACGGCGTTGTCGAATATGAGGAAGATACTGTCAGGGAAGCCGCCCAGGGTTGGCTGGACGGGGGCTACGATCCGCTGGAAGGCATCATGGACGGTCTGGCCGCGGGCATGGAGATCGTGGGCGAACTGTACGACAAAAACGAATATTTCGTCCCCGAGGTTCTCATGTGCGCGGACGCGCTCTATGCCGGTTTGGCGATTCTGCGTCCCCATGTTCCCAAGAAAGAGGACGGGATCAACGCCCAGGTGGTCATCGGCTCGATTCAGGGCGATGTTCACGACATCGGAAAGAACCTGGTCAAGATGATGTTCGACGTGGCCGGCTGGGATGTCCATGACCTGGGCCGGGATGTTCCCCTTGAAAAATTCGTCGAAGAGCAGTTGCGCACCGACTCGGAAGTGGTCGCCATGTCCGCCATGATGACCACCACCATGCTGGGCATGAAAAAGGTCATCAAGATGATCAAGGAGAAGAATCCCAATGTGGCCATCATGCTGGGAGGCGCGCCCGTGACCAAGGACGTCGCCAATCTGTTCGGCGCCGACGGGTATGCCGAATCGGCCGGAAACGCGGTTTCAGAAGGCATCAAAATGATCGCCCGGTTAAGGGAAATGCGAAACAAGTAGCACCCCCATCAACATCTCCGCCCGCAACGGGTCTCGTCCTCCGGGAACGGGACCCGCCCCCTAACCCCTTTCAGGAGCGGAGGACTAAGCATAAGATCAGGAGGATATCTGCGCATGAGTGACGACAAAGCCATGGTCATCTTTCAACCTTCCGGCCGAAGGGGGGAAGTTCCCAAGGGAATCAATATTATCGAAGCATCCCGCCTGCTCGGTGTCGACATCGAAGCGCTGTGCGGTGAAAAAAAGGTGTGCGGCAAGTGCATTGTCCGGGTGGAGGAAGGCCATTTTGAAAAATACGGCATTACCTCCAGCAAGGCCAATTGCAGCGCATGGCAGGAAGAGGAAGAAAAGTTCATCAACGCCGGTCGGAGGGAGAAGGGTTTCCGATTGGGATGCATGGCCAAAATCGAAGGCGACATGCTGATTTTCGTTCCCGAGGAATCCCGGGCCGGCAAGCAGGTGGTCAGCAAAGCCGCACGCGACATCCCCATCGATCATGATCCCGCGGTTCGGGTGTACCACGTGCAAGTGGACGCCCCTACCTTCGAGGAACCCACCGGCGATTTCGAGCGGATCTGCCGGGGCCTGGAGCGGGACTATGGCCTTCAGAACCTGACCTGCGATATTTTCACCCTCCGCACCCTGCCCGACGCATTGCGGGAGGGTAAGTGGGCGGTGACCGTCAGCGTCTGGAACAATAAGGAAATCGTTCGAATCCGACCGGGAAAACACGAAAAATCCTATGGTCTGGCCATCGATGTGGGCACCACCACGGTGGCGGCCTATTTCTGCGATCTGACCACGATGGAAGTGATCGACACCGTTTCCATGATGAATCCGCAGTGCAAATACGGCGAGGACGTCATGGCCCGGATCACCTTCCACATGACCACCCCGGACGGCCTCAAACGGATGAGCGACGACATCATCGAAGGGCTCAACGAACTCATCGAAAAGGCCGTGGCCGCCACCCACCCCAAGAAGAAAAAGAAGAAAAAGAAGAAGGGTGAAGAGGCGGCCGCCCAATCTGCGGAGGTGATTGAAGATGACGGGTTCGTCGAGGTGATCGAAGACGGCAAGGAATATCTGCGTCTGTCCATCGATGATGTTGAAGATATCACCATCGGGTTCAACACGGCCATGCACCACATCCTGCTCGGCTTGAATCCGGAATATGTGGGCATGGCGCCGTTTCCCCCGGTCATTCACCACAGCATGGATATCAAGGCCCGCGATCTGGGCGTGAAGATCAATCCTTCCTCGTACATGTTCGTCCTGCCCAATGAAGCCGGTTTCGTGGGCGCCGACAACGTGGGCGTTCTGATCGCGGAAGAACCCTACAAGCATGAGGAAAACCAGTTGATTATCGATATCGGCACCAATGGTGAACTGGTGCTGGGCAATCGGCATAAGCTGATCTCTTCTTCCTGCGCCACCGGTCCGGCCCTGGAAGGCGCTCAATTGTCCTATGGCATGCGGGCCGCCCCCGGAGCTATCGAGCGTATTAACATCGACCGGGAAACCAAAGAAGTGGATTACAAGGTGATCGGCCGCGACGCCTGGCGCAAATTCTCCGAGCCCGAGGAAATGAAGGCCAAGGGGATTTGCGGTTCCGGCATTCTGGATGTTCTGGCTGAATTGTACAGTTCCGGCGTCATCACCAAAAGCGGGGTGTTCAACAAAAAAGAACTGAAAGAATTTCCCCGGTTCCGCAAGAACCCGGATACCAATCAGCCCGAGTTCGTACTGGCCTGGGCCAAGGAATCCAGCATTGACCGGGACATCGTGATTACCCAGAAGGATATTCGTCAGATCCAGCTCGCCAAGGGCGCGCTGTATGCGGGCTGCAAGCTGATGGTCAAGCGCATGGGCCTGGAAAAGGTGGATGTGGTGAAAATCGCCGGGGCTTTCGGTACCCATGTGGACCGGACCAAAGCGCTGACCATGGGACTGTTCCCGGACTGCGAGATTGAAAAGATAATGGGGGTCGGCAACGCGGCCGGCGATGGATGCCGCGCGGCGCTTCTCGACAGGAAAAAACGCGTCGAAGCCAACTGGTGTTCGCGCAACGTGGAATACATCGAGTTGACGGTGGAGTCCACTTTCCAGCAGGATTTCATGGAATCCATGCAGTTGCCGCACATGAAAGACGACTTTCCCCATCTGCGCGGCATAGTTCCCGACGACATCCTGGATCAATAACATTAGCCCTGTTTTTGATCCTCCTTCCCGCCGGCCGGCGTTGAACCGATCGCCGGCCGGCGGCTCCCAACTTTAGCATAGGAACGCGGCGCCATGACATCTTCGAAAACAGATACGACCGAATTCGTTTGCATGCATGTCGATCCCGGCGTCTGCGGCTTCGTTTGCCGGATCACGGCTCGGAAAAACGGCAAAAGGACGGTGAAAATCGCAATCACCGGCTCTGAATGCCGCCAGATACAAAAACTGTCCGGGACGCTGACGGAATTGACCTTGAAGGAGGTTTTCCTTCCCATGACCCGGAATCCGGTTTACCGGGCCGCCGATCAGTCGGGATGCCACCCGTCCTGCGGCATTCCACTGGCGATTGTGAAAACCGCCGAAGTCGCCATGGACATGGCGCTGCCGCGGAATGTGACCCTCCGTTTCGATGAAGGTGAAAAGGCCCCCCATCATGGCGACGAATAAGGTCGTCCGATTTAAAGATGACAAGGGCGTCTCAAACCATCTGCTGGACCGCCTGCTTGCAAAGAGCCGGAAATATGGATTGAACGAGGTGATCCCAATTGGCGTCGAAAAAATTCTCGTGGCCGAATGGGTCCACCTCAAATGCCGCTACGGCTGCGCCAAATACAACACCAACCGGCGCTGCCCGCCGGCCACCCCCAATCCCGACAAGGTCCGAAAGGTCCTCGATGAATACCAGCTCGCCCTGTTGCTGGTGGGCAGCGCCAAATGTCCGGATTTTTATCGCGACAACAAACGCAAGCGGGCGATGCAGGTCAGATTGTCGCTTCCCACAGGAAAAACGACCTTCGGTGGAATCGTTTTCCATCGATGTCATCGGAACCCTGAAAAATGTGGGAATCGAGACGGCGGTGGCTGGAAACGCCGACGACGTTTTCAGCTATTACGCCATTATCCTCCTGGAATGAGAGGTTTTGTCACCACTACATGTTAAAGAGGAAAGGAGGTACATTAATCAGGCAATTTTTGTTCGGTAGTTGGAACCTTAACCGTCAGAAAGAGAAAGGAGCGTCCTCATGGCCAAGCAGATGCTGATTGATGCCTATCGAGGAAAGAAGACCGTTAAAGCGCCATGGGTTCCCTATTCGGGGGTCCATTGCGCTTTTCTCATTAACGAACCCGCTGATAAAATGCTAAAGGATCCTGAACTGTTAGCCAAAGGCGTGGTCCATACCGCCAAACGGTACAAGGCGGACGGCATTCCGCTTTTGTTCGACCTTTCCGTGGAGGCGAACGCGGTGGGTTGCGGCCTGAAGTGGTGGCCCGACAACGTTCCATCCGTGACCGATCACCCTTGCTCCAAGAAGACCCCGGCCGAGGCCGGCCTCCAACTGCCCACTAAGGATTCGGGCCGCTGGCCGGTGATTTTCGAGGCGGCCAAGATCGCCAAACCGCAATTGGAGGAACTGGACTGCGCGTTGATGGGCTTGTTCTGCGGCCCGTTGACCCTGGCTTCCCATCTGGCCGGCGTCCGGATTTTTACGGATGTATATAAGCATCCGGATTTCGCCGCCGAAGTCTGCAAGTTCGCAGGGGAAGTCGGCGCCAAATCGGCCGAGCTTTATGCTGAAATGGGGTGCGACATCATCGCCAACGTCGATCCCGTGGCCTCCCAGATCAAGGCTGAAACCTTCCGGAAGTTCGTGACCCCCAACAGCCAGGCCGCCAACAAAGTGATAAAGGATGCCGGGTTGACCTCGTCCTTTTTCATCTGCGGAGACGCCACCAAGGTCATGGAAGAAGTCTGTAAAATCGGGACCCACGGTTTCGCCATCGACGAGCAGATGAACATGAACTTCATCCGGGACCTGGCCCTCAAACACAAAGTCGGCTTCGGCGGCAACCTGAAGCTGACCCTGGCCCTGAGCCTCGGGCTGCTCTCGCCGCGGGAGGACGCCATCGTAAGCCTTGCCGCGGGCGGTCAGCACGGCTACACATTCGCCCCTGGGTGAGACATGCCCTACGATGTTCCGGTGGAACATATGGATCAAGCGATTGAAGCCAGAGATTGGTACGATCAATATTATACCAAGTATCCGGACTCATGGTAACAGATTAGATACAGGAGGATTCGGATCATGTCTGAAGACAAAATCAACATAGATGTTTTGACCTTGGACAGCGTGCAATGCGCGGCCTGCGGGTACATGATGGAATCCATCGCCGCGTTGCCCGATGATGTTCAAGAGATGATTGTTTATAAAGAATGGTCGATTAAAAACCAGGACAGCGTCGCCAAATTCATGGAACTCAAAGGCAAAGTCCTGCCGACCATCTGTATTGAAAACGACTTGGTGTTCGAGAGCATCATTCCCCAGTACGAAGAACTGATCGATGAAATGGCCAAACGCGCGCCGACGGATGCGTTGAGAGAGCGCCTCTTGTCCGTTCGCGATCAAGGGTTTAACTTCGATAAGCTCGCGGAGAATCTGGAAAAAGCAGGATCGGGCTTGTCAACCCGATCAGATTCCAAAAGGTCATAATTCAACCGGTTATCGGTCCGGGCGCCCTGTGGGCCCGGACCGATCATCACAAAGGATTTCCGACGCCGTGGACACCCATGCCGCCATAGAAAAGTTGAGAATGCTCATCATAGAGCATGACCTGCCCCGCACCGATTTGGCGCTTTTTGGCGTACGGTGTCCTTACTGCGGAAAATCGGACCGGATTCGCGAACTCGACGCCCCCGAAAGCCTTCAGGGAGGTCTCGCCCGGGACAGCGCAGACGTCTACTCCGAACTTTGGGAGCGGCTCAACCCGCTGTCGAACATCCTGGGTGTGTGCAAGTTTTGCCAGAACCCCCTGAGGTTGTCTTCGGATGTCGCTTGCGCCGAGGTTTTGGACGCTGATTGCCCGGCGTCCGATGCGGTATGATTGAAAACAGGAGGGGAGATTATGATCATAGAAGTCTTGGGACCGGGGTGCGCCCGGTGCGATCAACTATATGACAACGTCGTGGAGGCGGTTTCGAATTTTGATTCCAATGTCAATATAAAGATAACGAAAATAAAAGATATTAATTTGTTTGCAAAAAAGGGCGTTTTTATGACCCCGGGGCTGGTCATTGACGGCGAGGTGGTTTCAACCGGCAAGATTCTTTCCTCGGAATCGATCGACGCCAAGATAAAGGAGAGGATGTAAGCCATGTCGGACATTACTCAAGTTTATCTGATCACCGGCTTTCTCGGATCGGGAAAAACCACTTTTTTAAACCGGGTCATCCACGCCTTTCCAAAAGATTTGAAGTTGACGCTTCTGGTCAACGAGTTCGGAGAGGTGGGCGTTGACGGCGTTCTGGTGGAGGGCGACGACATCGACATGATGGAGATCAGCAAAGGCTCCATCTTTTGCGTTTGCGTCAAGACCGATTTCATAAAAGGCTTGTACGAACTCAACACAACGGTCAAACCCGACGTGATGATCATCGAATCCACCGGAGTGGCCAATCCAACGGACCTCAAGAGAGATCTGAAACTGCCGATTTTCAACGACCGTTTTCAGTTCAAAGAGCAGTTTTGCCTCATCGACGCCGCCCATTTTCTGGAAGCTTATGATGTTTACGCGTCTTTGGAAAAACAGATCGCTTCTTCGACGGTGTTCATTCTTAACAAAACCGATATGGCGCCCCCGGAAAGAGTTGCCGAAACCAAAGACGTCATAAGGAAATTCCATCCGGATCCGGTATTTTACGAGACCGTATACGCCGACGTCCCGCTGGACCGGTTTTTCAGCTTCGACGTCAATGATGCTTCTGCCCCGGAAAAGCTGACTGGGGAAGCGATGGCCGTTATGTCGCCCGAAGAACTGGATGCCTTCATCGATGAACTTCTGGACAGCCCCGAGCTGGAAATGACCCCTCCCGATCTTCTGGTATCCGCGGCCTATCAATGGAAGGGGACCGATCTGGCGGAAATCGAACAGATGGCTCAGTCTCTGCCGGCGGCATTGGTTCGGGCCAAGGGATTCATCCGGGAAAACGGAAAACAGCGGATTTTCAACTATGTAATGGGAGACTGGACCCTGACGGAATCGCACCTGCCGCCTGAACGCATCACGCACCAGAACGTCGTCGTCTTTATCGGGCCGCCGGATGCCGTCAAACAGGTCGAAAACCTGACCCGGGGAGGGGGCTGGGCCAGTTTGGGCGTTTACCAGCCGTATCAGGCCTGAAGCACCCCATTCCCGGAAAACCAGAAGGGACGCCAACAGATGTCCGAAGACGGAATCGATATCATCATTGTGGGATCCGGACCGGCGGGTTGCACCGCGGCCCTTTACGGCCGGCGACTGGGGCTTTCGACCGTCGTTTTCGGCGACACGCCGGGCGGCAATCTTTATATGGTGAACAGCTTGAATAATTTCCCCGCTTATGTCGACGGTGTGGGCGGAACCGAATTCGGTCTCAAGCTGTTTCAACAGGCCCAGGGAGAGGGGGCGCGGTTCACCATGACCCGTCTTGACCGCATTGCCAGGAATAGCGGCGGATTTCAGGCGACGGACAACAATGGGCGGATCCTTGACGCTCCGGCGGTCATCGTCGCCAGCGGCAGGGTTCCGAAACGGCTTGCGGCCGGGGGCGATCACCTGAAAGGAATCAATTTCTGCTCTGTATGCGATGGGCCGCTTTACAGGAACCGGCGTGCGGTGCTGGCGGTGGTGGGCGGCGACAACGCCGCCGCCCAGCATGTGCTGACCCTGTCGGCCGTGGCCGAAACGGTTTACCTCATTCACCGGAGCCGTGAGACGGCCATGGACGCGGCCCACGCGGCGCTGCTGGCCGGCTTGGAAAATGTGTGCGTGTTGCCGGAAACCGAAGTGGTGCGATACGTCGGCCTCGACGACATCGAGGCTGTCGCGGTTCGGTCGGCGGCTGAAGGCGAGCGGGAGATCCCCATCGACGGCCTCTTTCTCGCGGTGGGCTGGACGCCCAATACCGACATGATCGATTTTCCCGTCGATATCACGCCCGAAGGGTACATCAAGACCGACAACCGGCTGATGAGTTCGGTCTCCGGACTTTTCGCGGCCGGGGACGTCCGGGATACGGACCTGCCCCAGGTGCTGACGGCCTGCGCCGACGGGGCCCGGGCCGCCAAACACGCCGCCGCGTCCATCGCGGCAAACAGGCCCCGGGGGTAAGCATGCACATCGCCGAGGGCATCATCACAGGGGCCGCCGCGGTGGGCTACACGGCGGCGGGGCTGGCCATCGTGGGAGGCGGCGCGATCCGCATGAAGAAATTCATCGCGGATCATCCTGAAAAAAAACCGCTTCTGGGCATGGGCGGCGCCCTGATTTTCTTTATATCGTTGATTCCGATTCCGGCATTTACCGGCACCTGTTCCCACCCCTGCGGCACGCCGTTGATCGGCATTCTGCTGGGGCCGCTGATCGGCGGCGGATTGGCCGGGATCAGCCTGCTGCTTCAGGCCGCCTTTTTCGCTCACGGCGGATTTGGCACGTGGGGCGCCAATGTGGTCGCCCTGGGGTTTTTCGGATGCTTTTCCGGTTGGGCTGTTTTCAGGCTCGCCCGATTTATGGGATTGCCGCTGTGGGCCGCGGGTTTCGCGGGCGGTTTGATCGGCGATCTCATGGTTTATGCGAGTTCGGGCTTTATCCTGGGCGCCGCGCTTTCAGGCGCCGCGACGCCCCAATATTCCTTTTCCGGTTACCTTGTCGCCATCTATGCGGCTTACCTGCCGACGCAACTGCCCATCGCGGTGGGGGAAATGCTCATCACCGGTATGGCGCTTCAACACGCGTTCAACCAAAGGCCTGAAGTGCTTGAATCCCTTGGGATCGTTCTTCCAGGTGGGAAAACAGGCGCCAAAAAGATCTTGATCCTGATGCTCTTGCCGCTATTCCTGGCGCTGACGCCGGCGGTCGGCCGCGCGACCCCGGCATCCGGCCAAAAGTCCGACGCGGCGGCCGGCTTGCGGGAAACGGAAGATGGAGACCGTTTCGCCGGCATGGACGAGGCGGTCAACGAACGCCTGGCCGAGGCGGCCGGCCGGCCGGCCCGGGATCCCTACATCGATACAGAGAGCATGGGCGACGTGTGGAACCTTCTGCTCCTGGCCGCCGGCGGCGTTTGCGGGTTTATTCTGGGAAGGTGGTGGCATCTTCTCTGGGGAGACCGGCGAGGGCCCGCCGACGGCGGTTGACCGCCGGGGATTCGGGGAATGGGCCGAAAGGGACGGTCCCGCGGCTTGAGTCGATGGGACCCACGGGTAAAACTTGCGCTGATGGCGGCGGCCATCTCTCTCAACATCGTTGTCGCCCGCCTCGAACTTTCCCTGATTCTGTTTTTTATCGGCCTCTCGCTGGCCGCGTGGTCGCGCATCCCCTGGCGTCGATTCGCTTTCTATTTTCTTGCCCCGGCATGGGCCACGCTGCTGGTTTTTATCGGTTTTTCAGCGGGATTCGGCGTCTCCCCCATCGGCGACATCGGGCCTTTGACGTTTTACAGGGAAGGTGTCCGGCAGGGACTTTCGGCAGCGGCCCGGGTCGCCTGCGACATGACCTGGCTGGCGGCGGTGTTCACGACGACCTCCTTTCCCGATGTTTTAACCGCTTTGAAATCCTTTCGCGTCCCCGTCGTCCTGGTGGATGCCGCGGCCATATCGTATCGCTACGGATTTTTGCTTCTGGACGAATATGCCCGAATGAAAACCGTTGCCCGAATGAAAGGGGGATTCCGCGGCTACATCGGCACATGCCGCAACACAGGACTGATTTTGACCCAGATCATTCTCAGATCCTATGATCGAACCGTGAGAATACAGGAAGCCATGACCGCGAGAGGCGAAAACAGCGACGACCACAGCTCCCAGACCGAAAGCTCCGATTCCGACGCCGCCGACGGCTGCCCGAACCGATGCGACATCACGCCGGTGGCCCCCCATGAAGCGGGTCTGAATGCGGCGGGGCCGATGCTGGCGTGTGATCGCATCTCCCATTTTCATCGCGGCGACCGAACCGTCAAGGCGGTGTCCATGACCGTCGAAAAAGGCGAGATCGTGGTGATGTGCGGGCCCAACGGCGCCGGCAAGACGACGCTGCTGAAGCTGATCGCCGGGTTGATAACGCCCCATGACGGCGAGGTCCGCCATTTGGGGCGGAGACTGGATCGGAAGCGCCTGAAGGACGCCTTTCGCCGGACGGGAATGCTCTTTCAGGATCCCAACGACCAGTTGTTCTGCACCCATGTCCGGGCCGATATCGCGTTTGGTCCGAAGAATCTGGGGCTGGATGCCGCTGAAATCGAGCGCCTGGTTTGCACCGCCATGGAACTGATGGAAGTGTCCCACCTCGCGGATCGTCCCATCCACCAGCTGAGCCATGGAGAGATGAAGCGGGTGGGACTGGCCGGGTTGATCGCCATGCGCCCCCCCTTGCTGCTGCTCGATGAACCCACCGCCAGCCTCGACCCGGCGTCGGCCCGCCACCTCATCGATATCATCCGGCACCTCAACAGCCATCACGGCTACACGCTGATCGTCGTTACCCACGACATCAATCTGGCCGCCGACATCGCCAAGCGGATCATTGTGCTGAATGGGGGGGAGATCATGGCGGACGGGCCGCCCAGAAAAATTCTGACCGACATGGCCCTTCTCCAGGCGGCCCGGCTGGAGCCGCCCATTTTGACCCGGTTGTTTCAGCGATTGCAACCCCTTGACAGCGAACATGAGGCCATTCCCGCGAACATCGAAGAGGCGGTCCTGTGGTTGCGGCGAGCCACGGGCTCATGCCAGGGAAAAGACCATGGATAAACCGGCGACCCTCACCTTTGAATCGTATCGGGCGTTGCTGCGCGCTCTTTACATCGACACCGGCGACGGCGTTTTGTTTATGGGAAACGACGGCTTCATCATGGAGGTCAATGATCGCGTCGGCGACATATTCGGAACAGACCGCCTGGACTTGTTGGGCATGGATAGCCGGCGGCTGCTGGCGGCGTCCGACCGCCGCTATATCGATCGGGCTCTTGCGGAACTGGAAGCCGACGAATGTTTCAGCGTGGAAGGGAACGGCGTTTCAGGCGCCGGGAAACCCATCCCCCTGGATATGACCGTCAAGCGGCTTCGGCAGGGCGAACAGGATTTGTTTTGTGTTGTGATTAAGGACCTTTCCGAATACCACCTGATGCGGCAACAATTGCACCAGGAAAAGACGAACCGCCGGGAAATGTATGTGACCCTGCGAAACGTGATGAAAGCCTTTGAAAAGGAAAAAAGCGGTTTTGAAGGAAACATTTCCTATAAAATCGAAGCCCTGGTTCTTCCGGCGTTGCATAAGATCGAACGGGAGCCGTCGGCGGATTTAAGGAACACCTATGTGGCCCTGTTGCGGGAACAACTGATTCAGCTCACCAAGGGATTCGGCCATGAACTGGACGCCCGATTTCTGAGCCTGACCCGCACGGAACTGAAAATCTGCCGGCTCATTCAATCCGGCAACGCCACCAAGGACATCGCCGCGGAGATGAACCTGTCCGTTGAAACGGTCCAGTCTCACCGCAAAAATATTCGTCAAAAGCTGGGGATCAAGGGCCGGAAGATCGGGCTGCATGCGGCGCTTTCCGCGGAGTCTCTTTTAAAACCGCGGACCACCTGATTGTCGATTGGGTATATAAAAATACCCATATTATCCCCATCAATCATCCTTTACACCTTTGGTCGGCGACATATATACTCCTTCGGAAGTAAATAGCATTTATTTTTTAAATTTTCGTTCTCTGGAGAAAAACTATGAAGATTACCCAAATCGCCGGCTTTTTGGGATGCGGGAAAACCACCCTGCTCCTGAAGCTTTCCAGGGCGCTGTCCGATGGCGGCAACCGAAAAATCGCGCTGGTGGTCAATGAAATCGGCGAGATCCCCGTGGACGGCAAAATCATGGAAGAAAGCGACATGCAGGTCAAGGATATCGGCGGCGGGTGCATTTGCTGCGAGGTCGCGTCCACCTTCGCCAAGACCATTTACCGGCTTTTCAAGGACTTTAAACCGGACCATGTGCTGGTGGAACCCACCGGCGTCGCCGTCCCCCACCAGGTGAAGCTGGCGGCCCGAATGGGCGGGCGCGACGCCAAAATCGAACTGGGACCGGCCATCGTGCTCTTCGACGCCACCCGCCCGGCGGAACTGCTGGATATGGACATGCTGGGGCAACTGGTGACCACCCAGGTGAAGGACGCCGATGTGATCGCCATCAGCAAGATCGACGCGGTGGAGCCGGGGGCGGTCGAGGACGCGTCAAACCGCGTTCGGGCCTATAACGCCGACGCCGACATCGTTGCGCTTTCCGCATTCACCGATACCGGCGTCGATAGACTGGTCGAAACCATTCTCGACTGGAAGGAGGCGCGCTGATGGACGAATCCACCCCTCAAACGCCCGGATGCTACACCGAGCACGGCGTCAGTGGATACGGCGTCGCCGCCGAATTGAGCCGCAAAGAGCCGATGAACGAAGCCTTCGTCCGGGAGATGGCGGAAAAGATGATGCTCTCCATCGCCAGGGAATGCATGAGTCTGGGCGCCAAGTGCATCGGTCATATCAAGTCCCACTTGAAAACATCGGCGGGAACCATCAAAGCCGACACCATCGGCGTCGCGCACGGGTCTTATTCCACCGGCGGGCTGTCGGCGCCGGTCGACCATATCTACATCGCCATCAACAGCATCGTCCAAGGCATACCCGAAGACGCCGTCAAGGCGGCCACTTTGGAAGGCATGCATGAAGTGGCCAACCAGCGCGGGTTGACCGTGGTCAAGGAGAAAGAGCATTCCTATTTCGATGAATTCGATTTCGTGGCGTCCAAACAGGAGTATATCGAACAGCTTAGACAGCAGCTGGATGCCGATCCAGACGAAAATGAGGAATAGTCAATGCGGGTTGTGTGCGTAGCGGGCATCCGGGGCAGCGGTAAAACCCGTTTGATCCGGGGCCTGACGGAAATATCCACCGACAAAGGCCGGCAAACGGCGGTCATTGTCAATGAGGACGGGGAAACCCCTTACGATGACGCCTTTATCCGGCGGCACGAACTGGGCGCCTTTTTCATCCGCGGCGGATGAGTGGGGTGTTCCCTGGCAGCCAGTCTGGTTGACAAGCTGAAAGAAGCCAAACGAAAGTTGGCGCCGGATGTTTTGTTTATCGAGGCGTCGGAGATGGTCACGTCCCAGGAACTCCGGAATGTTACCGCCATGGGGAAACGGGATGTTCGCTATGAGACCGGACCGCTCATAACCCTGATAAACGGCGTCGAGTTTGAATTCTTGTGGAATGAGCGGCGCCGGCTGGTATCCGACCAGGTCAACGGCGCGGATTGGGTGATCGTCAACAGAACCGAGGCCCTCGATAACGGACAACTGGCGCGCCTGCGGGAAATGCTTTCCGGTTGCGGCGATCGGCTGTTGACGGTCCAGGGGTTGGACCGGTCCGCCATCGAATCCATCGCCGCCGCCATCGGCCTGTGACGCCGCCGCCGGGTCGCGAATCAGGAATCCGTTTTTCTAAACCCAAAAACAAAAGAAGGAGACAATCATGAACTCATTGGAAAGAATCGGCACAGTCCTTCAAGGCGGCATTCCGGACCGCGTTCCCGCGGCGCCACTGATTTGCGGCGCCTCCAGACGGGTGTACGGCGTCACCTATGAAGAATGGTCCCAGGACGGCGAAATTATGGCCAAGTCCATGATCCAGGCCCACGATCTGATCGGGTTCGACGGCATTCTGGGGCTGGTGGACCTCTCGGTGGAGGCCGCGGATCTGGGACAGAAGATGATCTATCCCATCGAGGACACGGCCCACCCCGATTATGATGACGCGTTTGTCAAAATCCCGGAGGATTATTACAAGATCGAGCCGGTGGATCCCACGAAGTCGCCCCGGATGAAAGAAGTCCTGACCTATATGGACATCCTCTGCAACGAAAAGGCCGCCACCACCGCGATCATGGGGTTCATTTACGCCCCCCTGGGCATCCTGGCCATGATGCGCGGCGCGGAGAATCTGTTCCGCGACTGCTACAAAGCAAGAGAACAGGTCATGCACGCCCAGGAGACCATTACCGGGGTGCTCATCGATTACGTCAAGGCCATGGCCAAAACCGGGGTTCACGCCATCGTTATGGACACCCTGTTTGCGTCCCAGACCATCATGCGCAAGGAGATGTGGAAAGAGATCGAAGGCCCCTACGCCAAACGCATCGCCGACGCCATCCGGGAAGCCGGCTGCATGATGATGGTCCACAACTGCGGCGGAGGCGTTTACTTCGACGCTCAGATTGAAATGATGGATCCGGTGGCCTTCTCCTATGCCTACTGCCCGGACGACTGCGCAGACATGACGGAGGCAAAAAAGAAATACGGCGACAAGGTAACCTTATGCGGCTATATCAATCCGGCCCAGTACGCCTTCCTGGGAACCCCGGAAGACATGAAGCAGGAGTGCAAGCGGCAGATTGAAGAACTGAAAGAAGGCGGCCGGTTTATTCTGACCACCGGCTGCGAATTCCCCCCCAACGGCTCGTTGATGAACGCTATCGCCATGATGGAGTCCGTTGAGCTTTACGGAAAGTATAACGGATCATAACACAACACCCGTGAATGAATGAAATTCATCCGGTTTTTCCCCGTAAAACAGCCTTCCAGGCTGTTGGAGACAGACTGGAAGGCTGTTTTTTACGGAGAATTCGTTAAAGGGTGTTAAATCATAACATCCCGTAAAAGAAAGAGAATATGTCTGAACCGATCAATCCGGCGAACGCCGGCGGCAGCAAAAACGGCATCGCCATCGAAAGCTATCATATCGTCGAGGAGCCCTATTATCTGCCTTTTGGGGAGGAAATCGGGCTTTTTGAATCCGCCTACCGGCTCAAGCTGCCGGTCATGCTCAAAGGCCCCACCGGATGCGGCAAGACCCGGTTTCTGGAGCACATGGCCTGGAAGCTGTCCCGGCCCCTGATCACCATCGCCTGCCACGAGGATCTCACGGCCTCCGACCTCGTTGGCCGTTATCTGCTGCGGGGCGACGAAACCGTGTGGCAGGACGGCCCTTTGAGCCTGGCGGTGCGCCACGGGGCCATTTGCTACCTGGACGAAGTGGTGGAAGCCCGCAAGGACACCACCGTGGTCATCCATCCGCTCACCGACGACCGGCGCATCCTGCCCCAGGAAAAACGCGGTTTGCTGCTGGAATCCCAACCGGAATTCCACCTGGTGATTTCCTACAATCCCGGCTACCAGAGCGTGATGAAGGATCTGAAGCATTCCACCCGCCAACGGTTCGTGGCCATCGAGTTCGACTATCCGAGCGCTGAAAACGAGCAGTCCATCGTGAGGGAAGAAGCCGGCGTCGATCCGGACACGGCCGGCCGGCTGGTCCGGCTGGGCGAAATGGTCCGCAACCTGCGGCAGCACGGGCTGGAGGAAGGGGTGAGCACCCGGTTGCTGGTCTATGCCGGAAAATTGATCGCCGACGGCGTGTCCCCCGCCGACGCCTGCCGGGCGGCTGTGTCGTCCTGCATGTCCGATGATCCGGAAATGCAGGAATCCATCCAGGAGATCGCCTCAGGGGTGTTTTAATGACCAGGGACGACGCGTATCAGGCGATCCGGAAAGCCGCTTCCCATCTCAGACCCCGCCAGGCGGCCCTGTTCACAGCCCAGGTCGGGGCGCGGCTGGAAGCGGCGGCAAAAGCCCCCGGGGCCGAGGAAATCTTCGAGGGCGCGGTGGAACTGAGCAGCCTGAACTGGGCCCTTATCCAGCCGTACCTGGATGTCGTGGAAAAACTGCCCCGGGGAAACGGTTTGATCGCCCCATGGCGTCGGCTGGCCCATGATCTGGCCAGCCTCGACATCGACGCGGGCGTCGCCTTTTTACATCACACCCCGGCGACCCTGGACAACCGGGGTCCCGCCGGCTTGCTGCCCTGGGGCGAGCTGGCCCTGGAGGCCCTGTCGTCGCCGGGCGCCGCGGCAGGGAAACTGTGGAAGGCGGTCAAAGCCTATCTGGAACAGTCTGCGACCTATCAGTGCGGCTATTCCCTTTCCAAATGGGCGTTTTTCCTGGAACAGGCCGCCCGGATCGCGGCGGCGTCCCCCCCCGCGGCCGAAGCCTTTATGCAACTAGGCAACCGGATGTGCGTCCTGCTCACGGACGAAGAAACCGAGCAATGGGTGGATGAGGGCCTGAGAACCGCTAAAACCGAAGACGAACTGGTCAATTTTTTCGGCGGGGCGTCCTTAAAGGCCCTGGAGGCCCGGGACGGTCTGGCCACCGGCATCGCCCTGAAAGATCGTTCCAACACCCTGGCCCTGATCTGCGAGGCGGCCCTGGGCAAGCCCCTGGGCATCCAGTCCAATACCGCCCTGATCGGCCAAAAGGGCTTTACCGGCGGTTCGGCCACCGACGGCCGGGCGGTTTTTTTGCCGGATACGGCCCCGAGTTTCGACCTGTTCAAACTAATGGCCCTGCACCAGGCCATGTTGATCGATCAGGGTTCGGCGGCCGCCGGCGGCAAGGGCGGGCGGGATCCCGTTTCTCTCCACCTGGACGCCGACCGGCGGTTGCTGGAAAAGCTCCCCGGCCTGCTGAATCCCATGAAAACCGCCGCGGACGGCCGTCTTCCGGATGCCTATCCGGACGGCTTCGATGAAGGCGGAGTCCCGCCGCCGCCCTGGTGGGGAGACATTCTCCCGGACCTGGTGCATGAAACCCGGACCACCCTGGACAGCCTGAAACAAAAGGCCGCCGACGAGTGGGAAGACATCCCCGAATCGCTCATCGAAGCCCTGCTGTCCAACATGATGGCCGAAGGACAGCGGGAACACGACGCCCTGTGGAAACTGTTCCGGGACATCATGGACAACATGGTGATGAGTTCTCCGGACGCCGAGGATCTGGGGCAAATGGCCAAAACCTTTTTTTACAAGGAATGGGACAGAACCCTGTCCGATTACAAACTCGACTGGTGCCTGGTGCGCCAACGCCCTTTTTCCAGCGACCCCAACCATTTCGTGGAAGATCTCAGGAACCGGCTGGACGGGATCATCAAGCTGTTGCGCCGGCAGTTCGTCCGGCTCAAGCCGGAACGGTTCCGGAAATACCGGGCCCAGCCCGCCGGCGACGCCCTGGACATCGACGCCCTGGTCGAGGCCATGGTCGACCGTCGCTCCGGGTCGTCCGTGTCGGACAATGTCTATATCCGCAGGGACAAGCGCATCCGGGACGTGGCCGCTCTGTTTCTGGTGGATTTGAGCGGTTCCACCGAAGAAGAAGTCAACGGCCGCCGGGTCATCGACATCCAGAAGGAGGCCATGGCCCTGATGGCCGAAGCCCTGGACGCCCTGGGCGACCCTTACGCCATTTACGGCTTCACCTCCGACGGCCGGTTCCGGGTGGACATGTTCAGCGTCAAGGAATTCAGCGATCCTTACGACCAGCCCGCCCGGCATCGGCTGGGCAACCTGTCGCCCCTGGGCCTGACCCGGATGGGCGCCGTGGTGCGCCACGCCGCCTTCAAGCTTAATCAACTGTCCGCCGCCGTCAAGCTGATGATCATTCTGACCGACGGCCGCCCCTACGACCTGGAATACGGGAACCTGGACTACGCCATCGCCGACACCGGCAAGGCCATTCAGGAGGCCCGGCGCCAAAAAATTCATCCTTTCATCATCACCTCGGATCAGAAAGGCGCGGAGTATTTGAAGCTGATTTCCACCGAAACCCAGAGCGTCGTGCTGCCCAGGGTGGAATCTTTGCCCACCTTGTTGCCGGCGCTGTACAAGCGGTTGACCCTGTAGCCGGGGTCGATCCGGATGCCTTCCCGTTGATAATCGATTTTATTCCAGTCCAAGTCGAGCGCCCGCGCCGCCTTGGGTTAAAACCCCAGGCTGAACCCATAAAACCGGCTGGAAGCCGGTTATGGCCGCCGATGGGGAGATGACGGTCTGCAATTTGAACCGGCTTTTAGCCGGTTTTGGATGATTGAGCCTGGGGTTTCAACCCAAGGCGGCGCGGGCGGGGCGTTGGACTTTTATTGGGATCTTCATTTTCGAAATCCACCTTACCATTGGAATGACAATATGACCTCGCAATTCGATGATTTGACAAAAAAGGCCGCTGAACTCGGGGCGTCGGACGCCAAACTCCTGACGACGGACGCCATCGTGTTCGACCCCCGCTCGTTCTTGAAATGCCGCTTCGGCTGCAATCGCTATGGCGGGAATTGGACCTGTCCTCCGAATTTGAACCTGTCTCCCGAACGGTTCATGGAAGCGTTCGACCGGTATCGAACCGCGATCATGATCAAGAGCGTCGATCCCAAAATCAGCCAGGAAGTGACCCTGGCCATTGAAAAGGAGGCCATGCTGGCCTTCGGATGCATGTACGCTTTCGCCATGGCCCTCTGCGTCCAGTGTGAGACCTGCGCTTTTCCCGAACCCTGCCTTTACCCGCATCTGGCCCGGCCCACCATGGACGCTTACGGGATCGACATCGGAAAAACGGTCGAGGCGCTGGGATTCGACAACGTGGAATTCGATCGGGAAGGCAAATTGTTGCCCGCCTGGTACAGCATGGTTTTGCTCGACTAACCGGGACGGATAGCGTGCTTTGTGTTAAGGTGGAAACATGACTATCGGCGTGGTGTGCTGCCGGGTGCTGGAAAGCGAGATCCGGGCGTTGACCCGGCATGCGCCGGAATCCTTCCGGATTGAAATGATGGAATGGGGGCTCCACGCCAAGCCGGACCGGCTCCTGGCGGCGGTTTGCGAGCGAATCCGGTCCATTGAAGTCGAGGTGGACGCCGTTGTGCTGGGGTACGGGCGATGCCAGGCCATGGACCGGCTGCCGGCTTTTTCCGTTCCGGTCTTCCGGCCTCCGGGCGAAGATTGCATCGGCGTGTTGCTTGGCCAGCAGCGATATGAAGATGAATTGATGAAGGAAGCGGGCACCTGGTTTCTGACGCCGGGGTGGGCCGAACTGGGAATGGAATTCGTCTTCAGCGAGCTTCAACTGGAGCGCATGGCGGAAAGGGGCGTCGATCCCCTGAAGTTGGCGCGCCGGATGCTGGAAAACTACACCCGGGCGCTGTTGATCGACACGGGGGTCGGACTGACGGCGGATCTGCGGCGAAAAGCCCGGGAAATCGCCGAAGCGTTCAATTTGCGGCTGGAAACCGCCGAGGGGTCGGTTTCCCGATTGCAAGATTGCCTGGACCGCGCCCGCCAATGATCGGGCGGTTCCGCATGAGCACGCCGTCCATGGTCTTTGGTCCCGGCACGAAGGAAAATGTCCGGCGGCTGGCCGGCCTTGTGGAACCCCGGCCCTCATGGCGTTGCTCTGGCAAAGTGGTCGGGTATGAAGAACATCTGGGTCTGAACGTCCTGCCGCTGGAGCGGGTTCGGTGCTGGATGGACCGATTGACGACATCTGATTTCAGGGGCGTCGTTAACCTGGAGGTGTTCAGCCCGGAGGATCTGACCGCATCTTTGGAAATGGTGCGACGGGCGACGGCCGGCGACGGCTAAGCCCCTTCCCTGTTCTCTTCCTCCTCGGGGGACACCCGGTCGAATTTGCTCCACAACTGCCCGGTTTCGCATCCCATGAGCGTGGCGACGTCGAAATCCGACCGGGCCAAACGATAGCGCCTGAGTTTATAGCGGCAAACGCCCCGCCCAAAATAGGCGTCCCCGCGGCGGGGGTCGCGGGCAACGGCTCGGTCGAAAGCGTCGCACGCCTGAGCGTAGTTGCCGGCTTGAAACAGTTCCCGGCCCCGGTCGCACCAGTCGTCCACCGTCAAGGCGTCTCCGTTTAGGGCGATGTCCGCCATTAGTTGTGAATCCTTGCCGCCAGTTCCGCGACCCGTTTTCCGAGGTTCCGGGCCGACGCCAGCCCCATGTCGTCTTTTTCGTATCCCTCGGGGCAGCCGCTCCAGACCGTGCCGCCGAAGTGGAAGGTGTTGAACCCGTCGCCCACGATGACCATGTCCTGGATCAGCATGGCGGCGTGAACCGCGTGGATGGCGGTCTCCTGGCCGCCGTTGCGGAACCCGCCCACGGCGACGACGCCCCCGACCTTGTTGCTGAACAGGGCCCCGTTGCGCCGGAACATGACGCACCGGTCCAGAAACGCCTTGCACTGGGCGGTCATGGTCCCGAAATAGACCGGGGTGGCGATGATGATGCCGCCCACTTCGGGGCCGGACAGCATCGGAATGAGATCCGGAAAATCGTCCTTTTGGCTGCACGCCAGTTCCTTGTTGCACTTGCCGCAGGCGATGCATCCATTGACCGTCATTTCAGCAAGATCGATCACTTCCACGTCGGCCCCTGATTCCCTGGCGGCATCTAAAGCGGCGTCCAGGGCGAACCGGGTGGATTTGCCCTTGCGCGGGCTGCATGACGCGCCGATGATTTTCAGTGCCATTGCATCTCCTTTTTTTCTATTCCGTTTCCGTTATCCACGAATTTTCCCCTTCCGTTATCGCGGCGTTGCACAAAATCGGGCCGGGTTCCAAAACGGCCACGATCTCGGGCTCGCACCCGTATTTTTCAGGCACGACCTTCAACCATCGCTCGGACGTGATGTAGGCTTGCAGGTCCTCGTCTGAATTGAAGATGTACAACGCCCCCCACTCCCCTTTTTCCGGGTTGCACCACCAGCATTTGCTGAACAGACCGGGCATCTCTTTGAAGTGGGGGTATGATCCCAGAAATTTCTTTCGCATCTCGGCCGTGGATTCAAGCGTTTCAGGGCGAAATACGACCCACAGGGCTTTTTTCTCTGCCGCCATTTTACATGATCTCCTTCTCTTAGGGATGCAGCACTTCGTTCAGCAGATCCTCCGTGATAAAGCGGTCCACGAAACGATTGATGTCCGGAACCCTTATATAGCCTATTTCCGAGAGAAACTGAACGTATTCTTTTTCGCCTTCGATGTTGAGATCGTAGGTGAAGGTGACGTTTTCCATGGCCCGGCGCACCGTCTCCTCGTCCATGCCCGTCGAGGTCATACCGATCTTGACGGCCGCTTCCCGTTTTTCGCGAATGAATTGCGTCGCTTCTACATGGGCTTTGAGCACGGATTTGACGGTTTTCCGATGATTTTTCAGAAATTCGGCGTCGGAGACCAGCACGCAACAGGGATGGGCCGGCCACATCTCCCCGGAGGTCATCAGGTTTTTTCCCACGCCCATGGTGGCGGATTTGGACGGATGGGGCTCCCAGGCCACGAAAGCGTCGATCTGACCCGTTCGCAGCGCGGCGATCATCTCCGGCGGCTTCACCACCATGATGTTGACCTTTGAAATATCGACGTTGTGGGTCGCCAATGCCTTGCGGAGAAGAAAGTCCTGGACGGTGGAATGGCCGGGCACGGCTACGGTCTTGCCGGCCAGGTCCGCTACCGTCTTGATCCGGTTGTCCGTTTTTCCGATGACCAGGGCCGACCCCTCGGTGTTGACCTGGGCCACGGCCGTCACGTCGGCGGCCCGGTTGGCCACGGCGGTGGTGGCGGGGGCTTCCCCCACATAGGCCATGTCGAGGCTGTCGGCCGCGAAGGCGCTCATGATCTCGGGTCCGGCCCGGAAGACGCCGGCCAGTTCCACCTGGACCCCCTGGCGGTCGAACATCCCCTTTTCCCGGGCCACCCAGAAGGCCAGTTGGTGGATGTCCGTCTGAAGGACCGCCATCCGGACCGGCGGATCGCCGGCCGCCATTCCGTCAAGGAGGGCGGCGCTGACCCATAGAGCCGCTATCATCAATATGCACAGGATTTTCGTTTTCATGATGTCTCCTTTTATTTGTCCGTTAACGTTTCCACTTCGATATTTGGTGCATTGATCGAGAAACGACCGTATTTTTGCAGATATCAATCCGCCCGCCCCTTTTCCGCCAGCTTGTCGCGGAGGAGAGGGATCTTTTCCGCGTCGATCCAGAACGCGTATTTGGGAAAGAACGAAATACCGACCCCGTTCAGGCGGAAACGGCGTCGCCTGAAAGGACTTCGTAATACTGGTTGGCGGCCAGTCCCGCGAACATGACGGCGCCGGGGCAGGGGACCACAAGTTTTTTCTCGAAGCGGCGTCCGATGATGTTGTAAAATTCCAGGCACGCCGAGCACAGATGCCGGGTCTTGTCGATGGCGTAGGGGATCGTCCGGCCGTTTTCGCGGATGGCGTAAAGGGGCGCGATGAAATTGGCGTGATTGGCGCAGTGGGTGACGAACACCTCCGGGAAGGTCAGGGTCCGGACGCCGATGGTTCGGAGCCATTTTTCGCGGATGCCGGGAGGCCCGGACGCGATGTCGCTCCATTCGGCGGGGGCCGCCCCCCGGTAAGCCGCCTGATCGATGAGGCGGGTCCGGTTCCCCTTGCCCATTCCCGGCAGTTCCGGCGGCTTGAACTTGATTTTTCGGATGACGGTTTCGGGCGACAATCCATAGCTGGAAAGGTCGGTGTCGCTGACCACGAGATGGCGCCCCGCGAACCGCGAATATTTATACCAGGAGACTTGTCGTCTGCAGACGTCGTAGGCATTCCAGGCGGCCGGCGGCACATGGCCGATCCGAATCCGGGGAGACAGGGGAAGGCAGACGGCCTTTTTGGCTTCGGACAAAGCGTTGCCCGACGCGCCGAGATCGTTTTTTAGCCCCCGAAACCGGTTTTCGGTGAGCCAGTAGGTGTATTTTTGATAAGCCATTGGATATCAGTCGTCGCTCTACAAAACCTCATGTAGTTTTTGGGCCTTGATCATCGTTTCGGCCAGGTTTTTCGGGGCAAAGCCGAAGTGCCTGTTTGAATTAAGTTCATTTTTTCTTTCGTTTATCTCTAACAAGATAAGAGTTGCCCGGACCTCGCTTAACTTCAAATAAATCTATAGCCTTGAATAAGCTACTGAGCTTTTTGTAACCGTAGTTTCTGCTGTCGAAGGATGTTTTATTTGAGATATGTGAACCAACACCACCTAAAGAAGCCCACCCAGTGTCATCTTCTGTCGCCTCAATAGCTTGACGAAGAAGATTTATAAGTTTGGTATCTGATTTGATATTCTTAGGCTGGTCTTGTGTGTTGCCGCCATTTTTAGTAGGTTCATCCAAAAATAGAAATTTTGAACACGCATTTACAAACGGTGATGGGGTTTTTCGCTCACCGAAACCTAATACCACTTTTCCTTCGGCGAGTGCTCGAGTAACCATGGGTGTAAAGTCGCAGTCTGAAGAAAGAAAACACATTACATCGATGTCTTTGGTATACATTACGTCCATTGCATCAATTACAAGCGCTATATCTGAAGCATTTTTTCCTTTTGAGAGGTCATACTGTTGAACAGGTTGTATAGCATATTCATGTAGTAGGTCTTCCCAGGATTTGAGTGTTGGGCTTTTCCAATTACCGTAGGCTTTTCGAATTGTGACAACCCCATATTTTGCAACTTCACTGAGGACATCTTCAAATTTGTTCGCTGGTGCGTTATCAGCATCAATGAATAAGGCAATTTTCTGTTTCGAATCATTCATAATCGAACTTCCTCATTTTGAACGACGAATTCAGCGGTTTTATGTTGCGAGTAATATTATGCTGCCACTATCCAGCGTAACCCGCAGACCCCGCTAAGCAAAAAAAGAAAAAAATCATATCCCGCCAAACCCGCCAAAAAGCGGCCATGCCCCGCCAGGAAAAATG
>JAABTM010000198.1 GCA_011389855.1 Desulfobacteraceae bacterium | reverse complement strand
CCCCTCGAAGGCGTCGTCGGTCAGAAGAACGCCGTTGTCGGCGCCCATGGCCATCTCGCGCCGCAGCACCTCTTCGGCCTCGTCGTCGCCCACGGTGACCACCGTGACCGACCCGCCCACCTTGTCGCGGATCTGGATGGCCTCTTCCACGGCGTAGTTGTCCCATTCGTTGACCGAATAGACCAAGTCCTCCCGCTCGATGTCGGTTCCGGCCTTGTCTATCTCGATCTCGTTTTCCGCGGTGTCGGGGACCCGCTTCACGCAGACCAGTATGTTCATTGAGATGTCTCCTTTCTGGTATTTAAGGTTAAAGGAATGTTCACATCATCTCCAGGGCGCAGGCCATGGAAACCCCGCCGCCGCCGCACAGCGTCGCCAGCCCCAGGGTCTTGCCCTGTTTTTTCATGGCGTGGATCAGGGTCGCCATGATCCGGCAGCCCGTGGCGCCAACGGGATGGCCCAGGCCGATGCCCGATCCGTTGATGTTGGTGATCTCCCGGTTCAGGCCGAGTTCTCTTTCGCAGCCGATGTACTGGGCCGCGAAGGCCTCGTTAACTTCCACCAGTTCGAAATCAGCGATCTTGAGGCCGCTGTTTTTCGTCAGATTCCCGACCGCCGGCACCGGCGACAGTCCCATGACGGAGGGATGACAAGCGCCGCGGCCCGTGGCCTTGATCCGGGCCAAAGGCCGGATGCCCAGCTCCCTGGCCTTGTCCGCCGACATGATCACCATGCCGGCCGATCCGTCGTTGATGCCCGACGCATTCCCCGCGGTCACCCTGCCCGTCTTGGGCACGAAGGCCGGGGGCAGGCTTTGGAGTTTTTCCAGGGTGATGCCGGGCCGGAAATGCTCGTCCCGCTTGAAGACGATGGGGTCTTTTTTTCGCTGGGGGACTTCCACCGGCACGATCTCCTCGGCAAAGGAGCCGTCGTCGTTGGCCCGCTCGGCGTTGTTGTGGCTGCGCAGGGCCACCTCGTCCATCTCTTCCCGGGTGATATTAAGGTACTGGGCCACGAACTCGGCGGTATGGCCCATGATGTAGGGTTTGCCCAGAAAATGGCTGGCCGGGGCCTGGCCGGTATCCACCGGACTGCTTTCGTCAAAGGGGATGAGGTGGGACCCGCAGTGGAGGGCGTGGATCATGGCGTCCACGAAGGCCCCGTCCTGGAGCCGCAGCCCCCAACGTGCGCCGGGCACGGCGTAGGGCACGCCGGACATGTGCTCCACGCCGCCGGCCAGGATGACGTCGGCCATCCCCGCCTGGATCATGGCCATTCCCGAGACCACCGCCTCCATGCCTGAAATGCAGACCCGGTTGATGGTGGCGGCCGTGATATGGTCGGGAA
The DNA here is from genome assembly GCA_011389855.1 of Desulfobacteraceae bacterium. Taxonomy (GTDB): domain Bacteria; phylum Desulfobacterota; class Desulfobacteria; order Desulfobacterales; family JAABSP01; genus JAABTD01. The sequence goes on along the minus strand of JAABTM010000198.1, from coordinate 8,800 downwards.
TCCCGGCCATCAGCGCCCCCACCCGGGTCACGTTGAGGGTGTCGTAGTGTTCGACGCAGCACCCGTAACGGATGTCGTCGATGATCCCGGGATCGATGCCCGCCCGGTTGATCGCTTCCTTCATGGTCGCGGCGGCCAGTTCGGCCCCGTTCATATCGCGCAACGTTCCGCCGAAGGCGCCGATGGCGGTCCGGCAGGCGGATGCGATGACAACGTCTTTCATAAATTTTCTCCTGTTGAACGCTTCATAAATTCCTCCCTTTTCGTCAAAAGGGGCCTGGAGGGGATTTCTCGGACCAGACGGAATAATCGACGAGCCCGTACCGTTTCAGCTCCCCGGACAACCCCTGGGCCACGTCGCTTCCCCATGGATGGGGGTCGTCGGTGTCCCATCCCCGGCCGTCGTCCGGATCTCGCAGCGCGCCTACCGTCCGTCTAAAGTCCGGCGCATCACTTTTTTGTCCAGTTTGCCGACGCTGGTCTTGGGAATCTCGTCCACGAATTCATAGCGATCCGGAACCCCGTACCGGGGCAGTTTGCCGGCGTCGGCCGCCGCTTTCATGTAATCCTTCAATTCCGCCGCGCCGACGGCGTCCTTGAACTCGGGTCTGAGGACCACCAGCATGAGGGGCCGCTCGCCCCATTTTTCGTCCGGCACGCCGATGGCCGCCGACTCCAGCACCGCTTCGTGCTGGCTCATGAGGTTCTCCAGATCCAGGGACGACACCCACTCGCCGCCGCTTTTGATGACATCCTTGATCCGGTCGGTCACCTGGAGGTAGCCCTCCGGGTCGATGTGGCCCACGTCGCCGCTGTGAAGCCAGCCGTTTCGCCACAATTCGGCGGATTTGTCCGGCGCCTTGAAATAGCTTTTCGTCAGCCAGGGAGACCGCATGACCACCTCGCCGGTTGAGACCCCGTCGTGGGGGAGCGGATTGCCCTCGGCGTCCACCACTTCGAACTCCGCCAGCGGAACCGGGAGGCCGGTTTTGCAGACCACGTCCAGCAGCCGGTCTTCGTCCCAGTCGGCCATGTGGGGCTTGGGCAGGGCCAGGCTCATGATCGGGCAGGTCTCGGACATGCCGTACCCGGTGTACACCGTGATTCCCAGGTCCTGGGCCGCCTTGGCCAGTCCTCTGGATAATTTGGAGCCGCCGATGACGACCTTCCATCGCGTGAGATCAAGACCTTTGACCGCCGGACTGTTGACCAGCATCTGAAGGATGGTCGGCACGCAGTGGGAAAAGGTCACCTTCTCGCTAAGAATGAGCTTCAGCAGCATCTCCGGCTCGTATTTGCCGGGATAGACCTGTTTGGCCCCCAGCAGGGTGGCCACATAGGGAATGCCCCAGGCGTGGACGTGGAACATGGGCGTGATGGGCATGTAGACGTCGCCGGAACGGAACCGGCCGATGGCGTCGTACCCGCCCACCGCCAGGGCTGTGGCGAAAGTGTGGAGCACCAGTTGCCGGTGGGTGAAATGGACCCCCTTGGGGTCGCCGGTGGTGCCGGTGGTGTAGAAGGTCGTGGCCTTGGTGTTTTCGTCCAGATCGGGAAAGTCGTAGGCCGGATCGGCATCCGCCAGCATCTCTTCGTACATGGCGTCGAAGGCCGTTTTGGTGGTGGGCCGACCGCCGTCCTCGGAGATCACGATCACCTTTTCGACGGCCCCCAGTTTGCCCCGGATGCCCTCCAGGATGGGCATGAAGTCGGCGTTGATGAGGATCGTTTTGGCCTCGGCGTGGTTGAGGGTATAGAGGACCTGTTCGGCCGACAGCCGCCAGTTGACCATCTGCATGACCGCCCCCATCATGGGGATGGCGAAAAACGCCTCCAGAAACCGGTTGCTGTCGTAGTCGAAGACCGCCACCGTGTCGCCGGCCTTGACGTCCATGCCTTCGAGTCCGCTTGCCAGGCGGTGGATCCGGTCGTTGAGATCCCGGTAAGTGTAGCGCTGCTTGTCCCGGTAGACGATCTCCTGATCCGGCGTATAGATCAGGGGCGTGTTCAGCAGTTTTTTAATGATCAATGGATACTCGTAGTGTTCACCCGGTTCAAACGATGCGTTCGTCATGGTTTCCTCCCCACTCCCGTCAAAAGGTTATACTGGCGTACCTGCGTCCAATATTGACGCCATAAATTCAGCACAAACCATGCCAAAAATTTTTAGCCGGCCGCTCGGGAGTGAACTCCCGCGCGGCCGGCGGTGAGCGATCCCTTGAAGTTGTCTTGTAGGGATATTCATTTCTGTAATTCACCTAAATCCAGCATCAGTACATCAAATCCGGCAGCACCAGAATGATCCGGGGAAAGATCATCATGATCATGGTTCCGACAATGATCGCGATGAGGAAGGGCAGGATGCCCCGGAAGATTTTTTCCAGCGGAATGCCGCCGACCGCGGTCTGGGAAATCCCGTAGACCACATACACGTTGATGCCCACAGGCGGCGTGATGACGCCCATCTGGGTCACCAGAACGATGATGATGCCGAACCAGATGGGATCGTAGCCGAGGGTAATGACCACCGGGTAAAAGATGGGAACGGTCAGCATCACCAGGGCCAGGGCGTCCATGACGCAGCCGCCGATCAGGTAGACCAGAATCATCACCAGCAGGATGACGAAGGGCGGCTGATCCAGCCCGCCGATCCAGGAGGCGATGTTGAACGGAATCCGCGTGACCGCCAGAAATTTCCCGAACAGGACCGCGCCGGCGATAAGGAACATCACCATACAAGACGTTCGCAGGGTTTCGTACAGGGACTTGACGAATCCGTCCCAGCTCAGCCGCCGGCGGATCACCGCCACCGCCAGCACGCCGAAGGCCCCAACCGCCGCCGCTTCCGTCGGCGTGAAAAACCCCGTGAACAATCCGCCCATGACCAGCGCGAAAACCAGCAGCGTGTCGCCCATGTTCGACAGAGACCGGATTTTCTGTCCCCAGGTGAAGGCGTCGCCCGGCGGCCCCTGTTCCGGGTGCAGCCGGCACAGGACCACCACGCAGAGCACGAACAGCACTGTCAAGAGGACGGCCGGCAGAATCCCGGCCACGAAGAGCGCGCCGATGGACTGCTCGGTGAGGATGCCGTAGACGATGAGCACCACGCTGGGCGGCATGATCATCCCCAGCCCGCCGCCGGAGGCCACCGACCCCGCGGCCAGTTCGTCGGCGTAGTTGTACCGCTTCATCTCGGGCAGGCCCACCGTGGCCATGGTGGCCGCCGTTGCCGGAGACGAACCGCAGACCGCGCCGAAGGCCGTGCAGGCCATGACCGTGGCCATGGCCAGTCCGCCCCGGGTGCTTCCGGTGAATTTGTAGGCGGTGTCGTAGAGCCGCCGGCCGATGCCGGCGTTGAAGGCGAACTGCCCCATGAGGATAAACAAGGGGATGGTGGTCAGACCATAAGAGGAAAAGGTCTCGTAAAAATCCCTCGAAAGGATCGCCAGCCCGGCCCTTTGATTGATCATGATGCTGAAGCCGGCCCAGCCGACGATGGCCATGACGTAGGCCACCGGCATACGGGTCATGAACAGCGCCAGCATGACCACGATGCCGATAATGCCGATGAGAGTGGGCGTCATGTTTTACCTGTCAACTCCTGAACGGATGCCGCGATATCCTCCAGGATGGTCAAAGTGAACACGAAAAAGCAGAAGGCGCAAAGATAGATGATGAAATGAATGGGAAACCCCAAATTCATGGACACCTCGCCGGATTGACGCATGGTATTGGCGTAGACGGCCATACGCCAGGTAACGATGCCGAAAAAAAAGAAGGCGGCCGTTAGGGTAGAGCATTCGATGGCCGCCTGAACCCGCTTGGAGAAATTCCGGACCAGGAGTTCGACCCCGATGTGTCCCTTCATGGCGTGGGTGTAAGGCAGCGCCAAGGCGACGGTCAGGGTGGCCATGAACCCCACCAGTTCCACCGACCCGAACACCGGGGTTCCCATCCGACGGCCGATCACGTCAATGCAGGTAAGCAGCGTCATCCCCATGAGACACGCCGCCCCCAGCACTTTGAGCAAACTGCGCAACTGTTGCATGACAAACTGAAAATATCTCATCTCATTCCTTTTAAACCGCCCCCCCGGTCCATGACCGTCCTTGCCCGTCCATGTCAGTCCGTGTTATTCCATATTCTACTGAAGCTCTTCCAGCGCGCTCCGCGTGAACTCGACGATCTCCTTCGCCGGCAGCCCCTGGGCCGACTTTTCCTTGATATAGTCGTCGATAATCGGCGCCACGGCCTTTTTCCACCGCGCCTGTTCGTCTTCTTCCAGGCCGATGATCTCGCCGCCCTCGTTCAAAAAGTAAATGATGCCCTCCATATCGCTGGCGTCCCAGGCCTCGCCATGCTTGACGGCCCATTCCCCGTTGATCTCTTCGATGGTCTTCTGAACATCCGCCGGCAGCGCATTCCAGCGGTCCTTGTTCATGACCACGAAAAACGACGTGGTGTAGGCGGCGCTGAAGGCGGCGGTGCAGTAGTCCGCGACCTCGCCGAGCCGCCATCCCTTGTTGGATTCCCAGGGGTACACCGAGCCGTCCACGACCCCTTTCTGGAGCAATTCATAGGTTTCAGGCATGGGTTTGGACACCGGGGCGCCGCCCAGGGCCTTGACCACCAGTGCGCTGGTCCCGTGGCCCCTGAATTTCATCCCCTTGATGTCTTCCATTTTGCGGACGGCCTTGTCCTTGGTGTGGATCAGACCGGGGCCGTGGGCGTGAAGGTACATCACCTCGGTGTCGTCCAGTTCCTCTGGCCGGTATTTTTCATAGACCCGGTTGATCACCTCCGTGGCCGCCTTGCCGCTGGTGTACCCCAGGGGCAGGTCGATGGCGGCCATCACCGGAAATCGTCCGCGGGTATAGGCGAAAACGGAAAACCCAATGTCCGAGATGCCCTGAACCACGCCGTCGTAGGTTTGATTGGCCTTGGTGAGGGTCTGTCCCGGATAGTAGTCGATCTTGACGGCCCCGTTCGTTCGGCTTTCGACCTCCCGACACCAGGATTCGGCCAACTGGCTCTGGATATGGCTCGGGGGGAAAAAATTGCTGTAGGTCAGCTTGACCGGCCCGGCCGCCGCCGGCGTCGGACCGCCGCATAACAGGATCATCGACAGGCAAAGCATCCCCAGGACAACAAACGGTTTTCGCATCATTTCCTTCTCCCTTTTTTGAGTGTGATTAATTCATGGCGAATTCGTAAAATTCAAGACGTTTCTTCCACCAACGGCAGATCGATGTAGACGGTGGTTCCCCTGCCCGGCGCCGAGGTCACGGAGAGGACGCCGCCGTGGCCCCGGACGATCCCCAGGGCCGCCGCCATGGACATGCCCCGGCCGAGGAATTTCGTCGAGAAAAACGGGTCGAAGACCCGCTCCCGGATCTTTTCGTCCATGCCGGCGCCGGTGTCCGCGATGGAGATTCGGGACATCGGAACGACCGTCTTCTCCGCATCCGTCTCCTCCGTTTCTTCGGGCCGCCGGATCTTCTCCGTCGAGATGCGGATGGTCCCGCCGCCGTCCCCCATGGCTTCCCGGGCATTGTCTATAACGGCCGTCAGCACCGTTTCCATACGGGATCGGTCCACGGGGACCGTCGATTCCGTCTCCGATAGCGCCGTCTCGATCCGCACCTCCGGCGGCAGGTCCGCCCTGAAGGCGGCGATCCGCTCCGACAGGAATCGGTTCAGCTTCGTGGGCTTGGGCTTGGGCTGGTCGTAATTGGTGAAGATGAGCAGCCGCCGGGTCAGTCCGGCCATCTCATCGGCGGCCTTGACCGCCGGATCGATGTAAGTGCGCAGGTCGTCGGGCAGGGCGGGTTCCTCCCCCATCAGTTCGAGGTTGCCCTTGACCACGTACAAATGGTTGTTGAACCGGTGGGCGATGCCGCCGATGAGGGTGAGCACCGATTCCATCTTCTTTTTCTCGGCCGCCAGCTTCATCTGTCGCCTCAAGGTGAGCTGGGTCCGGACCCGGACCAGCACCTCTTCGGTCTGGAAGGGTTTGGTGATGTAATCGACAGCCCCCAGATCGAACGCCTTGACCTTTTGATCCGGCTGAGTGACCGCCGTCATGAAGATGACCGGGATATCCTTTGTTTCATCCGCCGCCTTGAGCCGCCGGCAGGTCTCGAACCCGTCGATGCCGGGCATGAGGATGTCCAGCAGGATGATGTCGGGCCGTCCCCGGGTCGCGAACCGGACCCCCTGCGCTCCGTTTTCCGCCACCAGGGGATGATATCCCGCCCGCTCCAAGAGGTTGGACATGAGTTTCAGGTTGGTCGGGTTGTCGTCCACGATCAGCACCCGGTCCGGCTCTTCCCGCTCTCCGATCATGATCCCTCCTCGGTCTCCGGCGCCGGACGGGCGCCCAACAGGTTTTCAATGTCGCCGACGCGGAAACCGCCGGCGAGGTCGATGAGATGCGCATAGAACCCGGCGCAGTCCGGGTCGGCGAATTTCATTTCATCCGCTAGCCGCCGAACCCCGTTGACGTCGCCGATGGCGGCCAGGTCGGCCAGGGCGTCGATGTTCCCGGGCCTGCGGCGCGGCATCCGGCGGGCCGGGTCCGACGAGGGTTCCCCGGACGGCGCAGGCGGCGCCAGATAGGTCCGGAGCTTTGTCGCCAGGACGTCGAGGGGGATGGGCTTTTCGATGAAGTCGTCGCACCCGATCCCGGCGCACCGGTACTTTGTCTCCCGTGAGACATCCGCGGACACGGCGAAAATAACGATCTTTTTCGAGCCGGCGACCCGCCGGATCTCCGGAGCGGCGGCGAACCCGTCCATCACCGGCATCATCAGGTCCAGCAGCACCACGTCGGGCCGGATGTCGGCGACCTTTTGCACGGCGTCCGCCCCGTCCTCGCTTTCGATGACGTCGAATTTCAGCCGGGTCATCATCCCCCTGGCCAGAGTCCGGTTGAGGGCGTTGTCGTCGACGATGAGCGCCGTCAACCGCTGTCCGTCCGGACCCAGGATCGGCTCTGCTTTGGCGGCGAACGGGTTGGCGGGCGATGCCGTCGCGGCCCCGGGCAACGCGGCGGCCGTTTTCAGGGGGATATCGAACCGGAAAGCGCTGCCCTGTCCCGGCGTGCTTTCCACGGCGATCTCGCCGCCCATGAGGCGGACCAGGTTGGCGCTTATGGCCAGCCCCAGGCCGGCGCCCTCCCCCCCTTTCTGGGCGTCGATCCCCTGCTCGAAGGGGGTGAAAATGGTCTCCAGGGCGTCTTCGGAAATGCCGATGCCGGTGTCGGTCACCTCGAACCGCGCCGCCCCGTCCTCGTACCAGGCCGACAAGACGACGCGGCCGGTCTGGGTGAACTTGACGGCGTTGGACAGCAGGTTGAGCAGCACCTGGCGGAGCCGCTTTTCGTCTCCCCGGACCCGGGCGGGCAGGTTTTCGGTCGGGGCCAGGCTCAGGACCACCTCCTTGTCCTTAACCCGGAAAGCCATGGGCTCCATCAGGCCCTGGAGAAAGGCCGGGAAATCGAAATCGGCGGATTCCAGGACGATTTTCCCGGCCTCGATCCGGGCGATGTCCAGGAGATCGGAGATGAGGGTCAGCAGGTGTTCGCCGCTTTTATAGATGGTCGCCGCCGCATCCCGGTTTTCCCCGGAGACCGTCTCGTCCCTCACCAGGAGCTGGGCGTATCCGAGAATGGAGTTCAACGGGGTCCGGAGTTCGTGGCTCATGTTGGCCAGGAATTCGCTCTTGGCCCGGTTGGCCGCATCGGCGGCGGTTTTGGCCTCCCGCAGGTCGGCTTCGATCTCTTTCTGGGTGGCTTCCATCTCCTTGCGGGCCGTGATGTCCCGCAGGGAGATGAGGGTCGCGGGCTTTCCCTGCCATTCGATTCCAGCCAGGTTCATCTCCGCCTGGACCGCCTCCCTGTAGCCCCGGATGATTTCGATCTCGATCCGCTCCCCGGTTCCGACGGGATAGCCGAAAGATTCGTTCAGCAACGCATCCTCTTTCAGCCCGAAGAGCGCCTCGGCCGCCGAATTGACGAACCGGGTGATCCCCTCGCCGTCCACCACGACCATCCCGTCTGGGGTCTTCCGAATAATGGTCGCCAAATCGTTTTGGCTCAAATGCGGCTTCACGGCCGTTCCTCCGACCGGAACATGGCGTCGAGACGGTTCACCTCCTCCATGGCGGCGGCTGAGGCGGGCGTCCCGGCCAGGATTCCGGAAATGTTTCGGAAGGGTTTCCCGATGTGGAGCCCCTCTCCGTCGATGTTGAATTCAAAGATGTTCTTGGCGTGCTGGGACCCCCGCATTTTGAGCACCGTCAGGCCCCGGCGCATCTCGCCGTAGAGTTCCACGTACCGGAGCAGGATGATGGAGTCGGTGAGGGTCGAAATGTGGGCCTCGGTGACCGAATCGCCGCCCATGAGGGTGGGGGTGGTGGAGGTGAAAAGCCCGGCCGTCTCCTGGTGTTTGATAAAGGACGTGAGGCCGATGACGAACTCCCGGAACCCCTTGTTGGAGGAGATCCGCTCCAGGGCCGACAGGCTGTCCACGGCCACCCTATCGGGGTTGAATTCCTCGATGACCCGCTTCATCATGATCAGCCGGTCCTCCATGCCCGAGACCTCGGGATACTCGCACACCAGCCGCAGGTTGCCCTCTTTCTCGATCCGTTCGAAATCGACGCCCCATCCCCGGGCGTTTCGGAAAAGTTGTTCCCGGCTTTCCTCGAAGGCGAACAAAAGGCACCGCTCGCCGTTCCGGGCGCCGCCCTGGATGAACTCGGTTGTCATGAGGGTCTTTCCCGTGCCGGTGGCGCCGGA
>JAABTM010000197.1 GCA_011389855.1 Desulfobacteraceae bacterium | reverse complement strand
TCCCCATGAGGGGTTGTGAGACTGCGACCATTTGGATTGATGCGAATTGTTTTTCCATGTTATTTAGACCCAAGAGGGGTTGTGAGCGATTTGGTGCGCGTGGTTCATGGGGTATCCACGTCGTTATTTATCCCCATGAGGGGTTGTGAGGGCGTATGTGTTCGCCGCTTCCATGTTGTCCCGCCAGTTATTTATCCCCATGAGGGGTTGTGAGCGGCGATGCCGATTGATGAATTGGCAGGTACACTTGGTTATTTATCCCCATGAGGGGTTGTGAGATGCCTTATCAAGCTCGAATCTCGGCAATAACTTTCGGTTATTTATCCCCATGAGGGGTTGTGAGATCCGCGCCCATGTATCAGGGCAAATGACCCGGTATAGTTATTTATCCCCATGAGGGGTTGTGAGTCGAAAATCTTGTGCTCGGCAAGCCGTCAGAAAATCGTTATTTATCCCCATGAGGGGTTGTGAGTCATCGCCCGTTTCACGCTGCCATTCGAGGGCAACGGTTATTTATCCCCATGAGGGGTTGTGAGGGACTATCTCAGGCCGGAAAACGAGTTTCAGGAGGCGTTATTTATCCCCATGAGGGGTTGTGAGTGAGCGGCCGACCCAGCCCCGGCACGCGCGGCCGCAGTTATTTATCCCAAGGGGGGTTGTGAGTGAGCGGCCGACCCAGCCCCGGCACGCGCGGCCGCATGTTATTTATCCCCATGAGGGGTTGTGAGATGGAAAGCACAGAAAAAAACCTGAACATTTGGCAGGTTATTTATCCCCATGATGGGTTGTGAGCCCAAAACATCGAAGCCAGCATCCGCGAACGCCTGGTTATTTATCCCCATGAGGGGTTGTGAGCAGAGATATCCATGCAGAACCGGACCCGGATAGCGAGTTATTTATCCCCATGAGGGGTTGTGAGGTGTTGAAGGGTAACGGGACATGGAAGGCCGCGAAGGTTATTTATCCCCATGAGGGGTTGTGAGGGCGAAGCTACGCTGGAAGAGTTTGGGGCGGACAACGTTATTTATCCCCATGAGGGGTTGTGAGGCTATAGCTACAGCGAGAGCACCCATTCATGGGAAGGTTATTTATCCCCATGAGGGGTTGTGAGTTGCTTACGTTATCGGTCCCGTCAAACAGGATTTCAGTTATTTATCCCCATGAGGGGTTGTGAGACGGAGTCGATTGCGATTTGGTGGGTAACCGTGGGGGTTATTTATCCCCATGAGGGGTTGTGAGGTCTGCAATCCGAGACTGAATCCCAAATCCCGGAGTGTTATTTATCCCCATGAGGGGTTGTGAGGCCATGGAAAGACTGAATCGGGGAGACACTTGCATGTTCTTTTATCCGTTCCCCCGAAAGTCGTGGTGATTACGCTATACGAGCCAGACCCGGCGGAA
>JAABTM010000196.1 GCA_011389855.1 Desulfobacteraceae bacterium | reverse complement strand
AAATACCTGGGCCATATCCAGTATTCGGTGTTCAGCGGGGATTTGTCCGAGGCCAAGTTGATTGAGCTGCGGCGGGCTGTCAGCCAACTGCTGAAACCCGGCGAACGGGTCACGGAGGTGACGGCGGCGAACCGGAAGAATGTCGATGTGGTTCATCTGGTGAAAAACGAGGTTGTGAGGCCATGGAAAGACTGAATCGGGGAGACACTTGCATGTTCTTTTATCCGTTCCCCCGAAAGTCGTGGTGATTACGCTATACGAGCCAGACCCGGCGGAATGGGAAAATTATCGCATTCGGAGGTTGTTGATTCAATGGATAGTTGCGTATTTTGCGGCGGACAAGTTGAATCAAAAGCGGTTACTTTCAGTCACCAACAGGATGAAAATGTAATTCTTGTTAAAAATGTTCCCGCTGAAGTTTGCACCCAATGCGGGGGAAAAACATATTCTCCTGAAATTGCGGATGAACTGTTGAAATTTGCCATGAATCGGTTCAGACCTTTGAAAATGATTGAAGTGCCGCTATTTGATTTTTGCAACAAGGTTTCAGCAACAGTTTAACTGGTGAGCAACGCTTCGCTTTTGACCGACTCCAAGGATTTCCCACAATTTAGGATTTGCCTTCGCCGAGGACGGTCCTTGCTTATCTTTGTTTATCTACAGGGATTGGGGATAATCAAGGATTTGTTGGTGGTGGGGCTTGTTGATCTTCGGCGTTCGCGCTTGGTGGGGGAAAATCCTTGTTTATCCCAAATCCTTGTAGGTTATGCAGAGTTGCAAAGCCGGTTCGTCGGTGTTAATCTGATCCAAACAGAAAAACGGAACAATTCCGGTTTTTCAAGCCGAAAAAAGGGGCCGAAAATGCAGACGGAATCCGCAATCAAAAGCAGAACAATTCCCGCCCACGAAATACCGGAACAGTTTGAAAACCTGCTCGTGGAAATCGGAAACGGAATGGAGATCAGGATCAGCCGGGACGGCGAAGTCGTCGCCAGAATGGTTCCCGAACCCGCATACGCAAAAAAAACGCCCCTGCCGGATTTCTACGGAAGAGCCAAAGCCATTTTTGGCGAGCCGTCCGGCAAGCCTCCGTCCGAATACCTGGAAGAAAGCCGGGAGGATCGATTTTGAAGGTCTATTTCGATACCAGCGCGCTAATCAAGCTCTATTATCCGGAAGCGGAGTCGGAGACCCTGGCCGCGTGGATCAGAGAAAACAATATCGCCATCCCAGTCTCACCCTTTCACGAACTCGAACTCCGCAACGCCTTCGCGCTCAAACTTTTCAGAAATGAAATCACTCAGGATCAGTTTGAAACGTTTTTGGACTGTCTGGCGCAGGACAAAAGAGACGGCGTTCTGACCACGGTGCATCTGAATTTTTCCGATGTTTTCCTGTCCGCTGCCGATCTTTCACGCCGGCACACCGGCGCCCTGGGGTGCCGTTCACTGGACATCATTCACGTCGCTTCCGCAATAGAGGGAAAATTTGAATGTTTTCTGTCCTATGATCACAGACAGAACGCGCTTGCTGAAAACAGCGGCTTGGAAATGGCGGGTATTGAATCAGCCGGATAGATATGTCCGGCAATTTATTCCGATAAGCAAGGATTTGCCTTCGCCGAGAGCGGTCCTTGCTTATCTTTGTTTATCTACAGGGATTGGGGATAATCAAGGATTTGTTGGGGGTGGGGCTTGTTGGGCTTCGACGGCCACGCATGGTGGAGGAAAAATCCCTGCTTATCCCCAATCCTTGTAGATTTTTGCCCGCGCGTCCACCTCCGACTACTTGTTTCTCTCTTGCGTTTTAAATGAAAAGGCGTTACTTTCAATGAAAAGGCGCATAGACTGTAAATTTCCCAATTTCTTTTTAGCGAGCAAAAATGAAACAAGTCACCAAAAATGAAATGAAAGACAATTTTCTCAGCATCTTCGCAACCGTTCAAAACGGTGAAGACGTCGTTATCATCGGCGACAAGGGCGAGGAAAAACTTGCGGTCATTGTCCCTTGTCAAAAATGCCGCCGGGGAGACAAAAGCGAAAGAAGACTTGGCCCTTTAAAAGGAAAAGCGGGCTTCAGAATAAAAGAAAACTTTAAAATCACCGATGAGGAATTCCTCTCTCTGTGAGATGTCTTCTCGACACCCACGCGCTTCTGTGGACCCTGTTTGATGATGACAAGCTGTGCCCAGGGATTGGGGATAATCAAGGATTTGCTGGTGGTGGGGCTTGTTGGTTTTCGCTAAACCACTTCCCTCCGCATGGGCATAACCAACATGTGATACCCGTAATCCATCAAGATATCGGTGACTTTGTCGGACGCGAACGCCCTTAATTCCAACTCTCTGTCCTCATCTTCCGGCGACGTGACTTTGATCCACAAAGATTCCGGGTCCTCGCAGCTTTCCATGATTTTAATCAGCCTGACTTCGGGAAATTTGTTCCTGATCTTATCCATCAACCCCTCAATCAGTTCTTCCTGTTTGAAGTTGATCATTTGGCTTTGATCATCATTCCGGCCATTCATATGGACGAAGACCTGCGAGGTTTTAGAAACCTCGTAGGTCTGGGCGCGGATTTTCAAGAAACATCTGTCGTTGCCGTACAAAATCGAAATCGTTCCGATTCCGGAAAACGAAGGCGGCGGGTATATGGCCCGATTGCCGCGGTTCGGCAAATTGGGCATTATGGGCGATGGACAAACTGGAATGTCCGTTTCGGAAACCGCTTCGCGGATCGGTAAGAGTACGGATGCGATTCAGCAGGTCGTTCAAGGCAGAAAAGGCGTCGATGCGGATATGGCCCTGAGATTTTCAAAACTCTTTTCCACATCGCCCGAACTCTGGCTGAACGGGCAGATGGCTTGGGATATGTGGCACATCATGTATGGAGAAAACTCTGCCGAAATCGACGTTATCGAGCCCATAACATCTTGAACCTCCATCGCTTCCTCGCGCTGACCGTGTTGTTCCCGCATCGGTGCCGAGGGGGGCTGCGTCAAAGATGGTCGTCATCCCCTTCGGCATCGGCCATGGCGGCCCGGATCACCTCCCCCGTAAACCCCTTCCCCGCCAGAAACCGGTACGCCTTTTCCCGCCGCTTCCGGGGGTCGGATTCCCGCTCCAGGGCCGGCCGTTTTTTGGCCAGGGCCTTTCGGGCCGCGGCCCGTTCGGCGTCCGAACCCGCATATTCATCCGTGATCGTTTCGATGAGCCCTTCGTCGAGCCCCTTCCCCCGCATGGCCTGGCGGACCCGGTTGACGCCGTAATCCTTCCGGATCAGTTCTTCCAGGTAGAACCGGGCCGCGGCCGCGTCGTCCACGTATTTCCGGTCCCGGCATTCCGCCAGCACCGCATCGACGATCTCCGGATCGAATTCCCGTTTCGCCAGCTTTCGGCGCAGTTCCGCCTCGGTGTGTTGCCGGGGCGCCAGGAGGCGGACCGCCGCGTCCATGGCCGACAGGAAGACGGGGTCGGTCTTCACGATGCCGGCGGGGCGAGTTTCCGTCGGGCGCAGCGGATGAGCAGGACGAGAACGAAGACGAACTGGGCCAGGACGGGGATCGTTCCCAGGGCCGGGGGTCGGTCGAAGACGGGGAGGAAGATCGGCAGCAGGCTGTCCGCGCCGGCGGCCCAGAGGAGGGCCGGGATCAGGCCGTAGAGGATCGCGAGGTAGACGAGGGTGGCGGCGTCGGCCCGGGCCGATCCGGACCGGAGGTTTACCCAGAGCAACAGACAGATGTCGCGACCGGCGAACCCCAGGAGGCTGAGCAGGTAGAGGGCGGTAATGGCGAACTCCTCGTCGAGCCGCGGCAGGCCGCCGACAATGAAAGAGAGCGAAAAGATGAGAAGATAAAGCAAAACGGTGATGAGCAGGGAGAGAAACCAGAGGGGCAGCCGTTTGCCGGCGGCGTCGATGTTCCGGGTCCTGGCGGCTTCCAGGAGCGCCCGGTAGTCCACGGGGTTTTTGGGCTCGGTGAAGGCCATGAGGTACGTGAACCCCAGCCCGATGCCGAAGGCGATGTAAAAGCCGATGGTGATCCGCTGGCCGGTGTCCACGCCGTCGATGCCGGCGGTGAAGCCGCCGTAATAGGCCATGATGGTGGTGAGAAAAAGGATCCACGCCCAGGGGCCGTTTTCCAGCCCGAACTCGGCCCGGAGGTTCCGGTGGATGCCGGCCAGGGCCCATCCCAGAAAAAAGAGGAGGGTAAAGAGCGAGAAGCTGACCGACGACAGGGTGAAGCGGAACCAGAACACCTGTTCGCCCGAATCCATGATCCAGGGGAGGATCTTGGGAAGGATGAAGACGATGCCGAAGACGCCCAATAGAAAAAAGGGCGTGGCGCTCACTTTTTCGCCGGAGGATTGACGACGGAGCCGGACGAGGCTCAGGAGCAGGGCCAGGGCCTGGGCGAACAGCGCCGCCAGCACGATGACCGCCGCGGACGTCAGATGGCGGCCGGTCTGGGGCCGGAGGAAGGAGACCCCGGCGTGGACCGCGATGCAGATGAGGCCGCCGTACCAGGCGTAGGATGTGGACCCGAGCAGCTTGCCCACGGTCATTTCCCACGGGCCCAGGGAGGTCATCCGCTGGCTTTCCCAGGTCCGGTCGTTGAATTCGGAGACCACGGCCTCGGAGGCCAGCTTGCAGCCCCAGATGCCGGCGATGGCCCCGAAGTGGATCATGGCCATCTGGTGGAGGAGTCCCAGGGCGTCGAAGAATTTATCGGACGCCAGGTAGGTGACGAGAAAGACGGCCCCCAAAACCACCGGCATGAGGATCAGCCGGGCCGTGGAAAACTCCAGCCAGAGGTTTTTCCGGAATTCCGGGTTGTTGACGAGGATGGGGAACGTCATGCGCCTTCTTCTCCCTTTGCCGCCGTTTCCAGGTACCGCGACTGGAGGGTCTCCCGTTCGGCGGTGAATTCCAGGACGGTCAGGCCCGAATCCACCAGGGCCTTGAGGAGATCATGCTGGCGTTGGTCGTCGCCGGTGAAACCGAGGTGGACCGTGTCGCCTTCCGTGGTTTCGTGGTCGGCTTCGGGAAACCGGTCGAGCACCGCCGACAGCCCGTCCGCGGCGCCCATAAACCGGACCCGGAGATTTTTGCGTGCCGGGCCGGGCGTCGCCGGCATGGGCCGTTCGGCCACCCGGCCGTCCCGGATCACCAGCAGGTCGGTGGCGTACTGGTCCAGCTCCGACAGGATGTGGGAGGAGACGACGATTGTCTTGCCCTCCCGGTTGAGGTCGATGAAGAGTTCCGACAGGGCGTACCGGGCTTCGGGGTCGAGGCCCGAGGCCGGTTCGTCCAGAAGCAGGACCTCCGGGTCGTGGATCATGGCCTGTCCGATGGCCAGCCGCTGCCGCATCCCCCGGGAGAGGGCCCCGACCTTGGCCTGCCGCTTGTCGGCCAGGTTCATGAGCCGGATCACCTCCGTCACCCGGTCCGGAATCCGGCTTTTCTCCATCTTCTGGGCCATGGCGAAGTAGGCGAGGGCCCTTTCCACGGTGAGGCTGTCGTAAAGGCCGAAGAAGTCGGGGAGAAACCCCATGATCCGGTGGGACCGGCGGGGATGCTGGAACACGTCGATGCCGTTAATGGCGATGGTCCCGTGAAAGGGGCGGATCAGGGCCGCCATGCATTTGAGCAGGGTGGTTTTCCCGGCCCCGTTGGGCCCCACCAGGGCGGTGATGGCGTGCCTTTCGATGGTGAAGGAGACGTCCGACAGGGCGCGTTTGCCCGGATATTCGTAGGCGAGGTTATCGACCTGGATCATGGCGCCGGGGGGATCAATCGTTGTCTTCCATGAAGGACCGGATGAACCGGGCCACCGCCGCCTTGCCCCGGAAGACGCCGTAGTGGCCTTCGCAGAGGATGTCGGCTTCGAGTTCGATGAGCCGCTTGAGGGACTTCTGGTAGGCCGTCCGGTCCGACAGCAGGCTCGGGTCCAGGGGGCCGTGGACATCCTGGCCGAACAGGACCCGCTTTCCTTCGGATTCCGCCAGGTAGGCCACCGATCCGGGGGAATGGCCCGGAATGTGGACGGCTTCCACGGTCCGGTCGCCGAGGGGGAGGGTCTCCCGCTCGCCGGTCAGCTTCCGGTCCACGGGGGTGGGCGCGATGGTCGCCCCGTACCAGGTGGCGGCGGTGACGGCGTCGTTGCCCTCTTCCATATAAACGGCGTCCAGTTCGTGGGCCACCACCTGGCAGCCGACCGCTTCCCGCACGGCGTTGACGCCGCCGGTATGATCGTAGTGGCAGTGGGTGATGAGAAGGTATTCGATCCGGTTTAGGGGCACGCCGCAGCCGCGGACGTTGTCCAGCACCTTGGCGGCCGAGGAGCCGCATCCGGCGTCGATCAGGGCGGCGTGGCCGTCGAAATGGATCAGGTAACAGGCGCCGTCCGATGGAGCGGTGAGGGGGCCGCCGCCGACTTGAAAGATTTCATCGGTGATTTTCATTCCTGTACATCCTCGCGCTTCGCGTCCGTTGACGTGACGGATTCACGTTACACGATCTTGTCGTTTCCGTAAAGGCTTTATCGGGTCCGGTCCGGGATCCAATTGTTATGTCGGTTGTTATGCCGGAACCGGCAGGGCCTCCAGTATCTTCGTCACCACGGCCCCGGCGGTCTGGCCGGAGAAGTGGGCCTGGGGGTCCATCACCATTCGGTGGGCCACCACGTCCACGGCGATCTCCTGGATCTGTTCGGGGATGACGAAGTCGGCGCCGTCGAAAAGGGCCAGGGCCTGGGCGATTTTCATCAGTGATAGAGATGCCCGGGGACTGGCCCCAAGGGCGACCCCCGGCGCCGTTCGCGTGGCCCGGACGATGTCCACGATATACTGTTTCAGCTCCGGGCTGACCCGGATCCCGGCCGCCCGGTCCTGGAGAGCCAGCACGTCGTCCAGGGCCGCGCAGGGGGCGACGCCCTCCAGGGGGTGGCGCGTCGTCTGGTCCGAGAGAATGGCCGCTTCTTCCTCGGGGGGGACGTAGCCCAGGCTGAACCGGAGGGCGAACCGGTCCATCTGGGCCTCGGGCAGGGGGTATGTGCCCCGGGACTCCACGGGGTTCTGGGTGGCGATGACGAAAAAGAGCCGTTCCAGGGGGCGGATTTTGCCGTCGATGCTCACCTGGGATTCGGCCATGGCCTCCAGCAGAGCCGACTGGGTCCGGGGGGAGGCCCGGTTGATCTCGTCTGCCAGGAGGATGTGGGTGAAGACCGGCCCCTGGTGGAAATGGAATTGCCCCTCCTTCTGGTCGAAGACCGTCACCCCCAGGATGTCCGACGGCAGCAGGTCGGGGGTGAACTGGATCCGGCTGAACCGGGCGTCCACTGATTTGGCGAGGGCCTTGGCCAGGGTGGTCTTGCCGGTGCCGGGGTAGTCCTCCAGCAGGACGTGCCCCCCGGCGGCGAGGGCCCCCATGAGCTTGCGGATGGCCGCGTCCTGGCCCCGCATCACCTTCCCGATGTTGGCGGCGACCCGGCGGTAGACGTCCGCCGGCGCACCGGTTTCCTCTGTCGGGGCGACCGGGGCCGTTGCCGTTGCCGTGAACCGGGCCGATGCCATTTCTCAGCCCCGCATCCGCTGGTGGATCTCCAGCCGTTCCAGGGAGAGCTTGACCACGTCGGAGACCTTGCCGTTGCGCCGCACATAATCGGCGAAAAAAGCGGCCGCGGCGTCGGGCCGCTCCAGCCCGCAGACCGGCGCCACGGAGGCGATGACCCGTTCGTAGAGCAGCGGGTGCATTTTCTCCAGCTCGTCCACGTGGGCCACGTACCAGTCCCACATCATGGAAGCGGCGTAGGGGTTGGCGGCGGCCGCCACTATGGGGATGAACCGGTTCCGGTCGGGCGCCTCGTCCAGGGTGTACCGGAGGGCCTTGCGGATGGCCGCCGTGTCCCCGAAGGCGCCCAGGGCCAGGAGAATCGTCTGGCGTTCGTGTTCGCTCCGGGCCGCGGCCAGCCGGTCGGTGAGCCAGTCCACCCGGTCGGGGCCGCCCTCCAGGGCCGCCACCTGGAGGACGCTTTTGAGGATGTCCGCCGGCACGGGTTTCCCGGCCGACAGGGCGTTGAATTGTTCCCGGCAGAAGGACCGCGCCGTCTGGGAGCCGAACAGGGCCAGGAGCCAGATGACCCGGTCCCGCAGGATGGTCACGGTGTGGGGTTCGTCTTTGGAGGGGAGGTAGCCGATGGTTTCCAGCACCGTTTCGAACAGGGTCCGTCCCGTGGCCGCGGCCCGGTCCCGGGCCGGATTCCGGACCACGCGGTAGAGGGACAACAGGTTCTCGGCGATGCTCATGAGGGGCAGCGGCGCGTCTTCGGTCCGGTAAAATTCCATGAAGTCGAGGTAGGCGTCCGGCGCGGCCCGCCCGCCCTTGACAAAGGCGTAGAGGTCGTTCTGGAGACCCCAGCGGTCCACCGCCGGGAGCCGTTTGTCCGCCGCCAGCCGGCCCAGGGCGGAAAGATCCCCTTCGGTTTCGTAAAAGACCCGGTAAAACCCGGTCTGCCCGTCGTTGATTTTGCAGGCGACGGCGTCGGTCCCGATGTCCAGGGTCGCGGACGGCCCGTCCATATAGG
>JAABTM010000494.1 GCA_011389855.1 Desulfobacteraceae bacterium | reverse complement strand
AACATATCCTTCCCGGCCCTCGACCGGCCGGAGGTAACCCGATACCTTTTCCATCCCAGGCCCGACGCCGGTCCCGGCCCCACCGACGCCGAGGACGTAATGATCCCCGTCGGGGAAAACGACTCCGTCCACGCCCGGTTCCACACCGCCGACGCCGACGCGCCCCACATCCTCTTTTTCCACGGCAACGGCGAGATCGTATCCGATTACGACGACCTCGCGCCCGTTTACCGTCAGATGGGCGTCGGGCTGCTGGCCGTCGATTACCGTGGCTACGGCCGATCCACCGGAACCCCCACCGTCACCGCCATGATGCGGGACTGCCACGCCGTCCTGGACTACGTCCGGAACCGGCGATCAGACCACAATCACACCGGCCCCCTCATCCTCATGGGCCGGTCCCTGGGCAGCGCCCCGGCCATCGAACTGGCCGCCGCCCGCCCCGACGCCCATTCGGGGCTCATTATCGAAAGCGGCTTCGCCTACGCGACGCCTCTTTTGCGCCTGCTGGGCATCGACGTGGACCGGATCGGGTTTTCCGAAGACGAAGGATTCCGCAACATCGACAAGATCCGAAACGTGACCCGCCCCACCCTCGTGATCCACGCCGAAGGCGACCACATCATCCCCTTTTCCGACGGAGAGGACCTCTATAACGCCTGCGGCGCCGCCGACAAAACCTTCCTGCCCATCCCCGGCGCGAACCACAACGACATCCTTTTCAAAGGGTTCAAGCCCTACATGAAGGCCGTCGAAACCCTCATCGAATCGGCGGCCTGAATCCCCCCATGACCCTCATCAGCCTCCACCACATCGCCATTGGTTTCGGCGGGCGCCCGCTATTGGACGGCGTCGATCTCCACATCGAGCCCGGCGAGCGCATCTGTCTTCTGGGCCGCAACGGCGCCGGCAAATCGACCCTGCTTCAAATCCTTGACGGCCATCTCCGCCCCGACAACGGGGACATTATCCGGCAACAGGGCCTGACCACCGCCTCCCTGGCCCAGGCCGTTCCCATCGACTTGACAGGGTCTGTTTTCGACGCGGTCGCCGGGGGTCATGCCGTCGAACCCGACCATCCCCAGGCCCCGCCGGTTTGGCGCATCGAGGAGGTGATCTCCCGGATGGGACTCGACCCCAGCCTCCCGGTGTCCGGGCTCTCGGCGGGGTTGAAGCGGCGGGTCTTCCTGGCCCGGGCCCTGGTCCAGACCCCCGACCTGCTCCTCCTGGACGAACCCACCAACCACCTGGACATCGAGGCCATCGCCTGGCTGGAGACGGAACTCAAACAGTACGCCCGCAGCCTCCTTTTTGTCTCCCACGACCGGACCTTCCTGGAAAAACTGGCCACCCGGATCATCGAGCTGGACCGGGGCCGCCTCACCAGCTGGCCCGGCGATTATCCAACCTACCTGAAGCGGAAAGCCGAGACGCTGGCCGCCGAAACCCGGCAACGGGAACGGTTTTCCCAAAAACTGGCGGAAGAAGAAGCCTGGATTCGCCAGGGCGTCAAAGCGCGGCGGACACGAAATGAAGGCCGGGTTCGCGCCCTGATGCGGATGCGGGAGGAACGGCGTGCCTGGCGGGACCGGCTCGGGACCGTCAGGATGCGGGTCCAGGAGGCCGAACGGACCGGAAAACTGGTCATCGAAGCCGACCGGATTTCCCGCGCCTGGGAGGGGACGCCCGTGTTCCACGATTTCTCCACCCTCATCGTCCGGGGAGACAAAATCGGCGTCATCGGCCCCAACGGGTGCGGCAAGACCACGCTGCTGAAAACGCTCTTGAAAGCGATATCACCGGACAGCGGCGGCATCCGCCACGGCCTGCGCCTCCGGATCGCCTATTTCGACCAGATGCGGGAACAACTGGACGAGGACCGCTCCGTGGCCGACAATATCGGCGAGGGCAACGACCAGATCACCGTGGACGACAAGCCCCGCCACGTCATCTCATACCTCAAGGACTTCCTCTTCGCCCCGGACCGGGCCCGCAGCCCCGTCAGAACCCTGTCCGGCGGCGAGCGGAACCGGCTGCTCCTGGCCCGGCTGTTCGCCAAGCCCTCCAACGTGCTGGTGCTGGACGAGCCCACCAACGACCTGGACATGGAGACCCTGGAGCTTCTGGAGGAACTGCTGCTCCAATACCCGGGGACCCTGCTCCTGGTCAGCCACGACCGGACCTTTCTCAACAATGTGGTCACCGGCATCTTCGCCTTCGAGGGCGACGGACGGATCGGGGAGTATGTCGGGGGATACGACGACTGGCTTCGCCAGCGCCCCGCGCCGGCGACGGATGGACCGCCGAAAAAACCGGCCGGGTTATCCCAAAAACCCGCCCCTAAGCCGAAATCCCGAACCCCAAAAATAGGGTTCAAAGAAAAACGGGAACTGGCGGCCCTTCCCGAGAAGATCGAATCCCTGGAAGCGGAGCAGGTTCAGTTGCACAACGCCTTGTCGGACCCGGATTTTTACCGGCGGCCGGGGGAGGAAATCGCGGGAATGAAAGATCGGTTGACGGAACTGGAAGGGGAATTGACGGCGGCGTATGAACGGTGGGAAAAGCTGGAAAACAAACAGGGGTGAATCGAACCAGACCTACGAGGTTTTGGAAACCTCGCAGGTCATATTGAACCTTGGCGACAAATTCCTCTTTGACATTACCAAACATAGCGTACCATTTGCACCAAGCCACATACGGTCCAGACTCCCCCCCGGAATCCAGCGAACATCGGCCTTATCGAAAAGATCCCATATCAAATGAGAGCCCAGACCGACGCCAAAGGCGGACACTATGGCTGCAATAGCAAAAGACTTGAACTTTTTGAAAGTGAAAAACAAGAGAAAAAAAGCTAATCCACTGTGAAACAAGGGATTTCTATGACTGCCAATGCCCAAAAGGCGAATATCCAG
>JAABTM010000493.1 GCA_011389855.1 Desulfobacteraceae bacterium | reverse complement strand
GTCCGACGGCCATCTGATCGTGGCCCCGGGGTCCGGGGAAATGGCCTGTGGAACCGTCGGCCCCGGCCGGCTGGCCGAGCCGCCGGACATCCTCGACGCCCTCCAAACCGCCCTGACCCCCAAGGATTTCATCGGAAAACGGATCCTGGTCACGGCCGGGCCGACCCGGGAGCACCTGGACCCGGTCCGGTTCCTCAGCAATCCCTCCACGGGCAAGATGGGCTATGCGGCGGCCAAAGCCGCGGCCCGAAGAGGGGCCGACGTGACGCTGGTCTCCGGCCCGGTCGCCCTGACGGCCCCGGTGGGGGTCAAAACCATCCGGGTCACCTCGGCCCTGGAGATGGCCGAAGCGGTGTTCGACCGGATGGCCGAGACGGACATCGTCATCAAAACGGCGGCGGTGGCCGATTACCGGCCCCGGGACCGGGCGAAACAAAAAATCAAAAAAGAGAACCAGGACGCGCACAAGCAGGTGGCCTTCGAGAAAAATCCCGACATCCTCAAAACCCTGGGAGAACGAAAAGACCGCCGGATCCTCGCGGCGGAAACCGAGGACCTGGCGGCCCACGCCGCGGAAAAGATGGCCCGGAAAAACCTGGACATGATCGTGGGCAACATCGTGGGCGGCCCCGACGCCGGCTTCGCGTCCGACACCAATCGGGCAACCTTTTTTTACCGAAACGGCGATTCGGAATCGCCGCCCCTCATGGAAAAATCCGACCTGGCCCATCTCCTGCTTGACCGAATCAAGGAGCGACTGCTCCCATGACCACCGAAACCCAACATCCCGGCGAGGCCGAATCGTCCACCCAGTCCACCCAGTCCACCCAGTCCACACCGTCCACCGCTTCCCCCGCCCCCAGCCCCGCATCGCCATCCGACCGAAAACGCTTTTACCGCCTGACCGCCGATATTTCAAACCAGCTTCGATTCCTGGCGGACAGCGGCTGCCCCGGTTTCGACCCTTCCCCGGAAGCCCTCGACATTCTCAAAAAATGGGAAGTAAAACCGACATCACATAAACGGACAAAGGCGGAAACCGAAACCGAAACCCTGGACGACATCCAACGGGAACTGGAAGACTGCCGGCGCTGCGCGCTCCGCGGCGGCCGATCCCGCATCGTGTTCGGCGAGGGCGACCCCAACGCCCGTTTGGTGTTCGTGGGGGAAGGGCCCGGCTACGATGAAGATCGCCAGGGCCGGCCCTTTGTAGGAGAAGCCGGCCGGCTGCTGACCAAAATCATCGAAGCCATGGGCGAAACCCGGGACTCGGTCTACATCTGCAACGTGGTCAAATGCCGGCCGCCGGAAAACCGGACCCCCGAACCCGATGAGACCGCCGCCTGTCTGCCCTTCCTGAACCGCCAGCTCGCCGCCATCCAGCCTGACGTCATCTGCGCCCTGGGCGCCGTTGCCGCCCGGGCCCTTCTAAAGACGGACAGGCCGATCTCCCGGCTCCGGGGCCGGTTCCACGACCGGGACGGCGTCCGGCTGATGCCCACTTTCCATCCGGCTTTTCTGCTCCGGAACCCCGACCGGAAGCGGGAGGTCTGGGAAGACATGAAAAAAGTGATGGCCGCCATGGGCCAAAAAACCGATTGACAGAACCGGATTTTCGATTAATAATACTCTATTTAACGACCGTTATGTAAACGGACCGAAAGCGGAGGCGGCGAAGCGATCCTCCGCTTTCGATTTTCAATAGCCTGATGGCGCGACACCAAACCGCCGGAACCGAAAGGAGCGACAGGAGGAATGGGAGGCAAGAAAAAGGAAGTCAAGGAAAAACCGCTGGAGAAGATGACGTCCAAGGAACTCCGGGAAATGGCCATGGAGATCCCCGACATCGTGGGGGCCCACGGCATGAACAAAGCGGAACTCATCTCCGCAGTCAAACAGTCCCGGGGCATCGAAGAGGAAGGCGGCGCCAAAAGCGGCGAAGTCCGCCAGATCAAGAAAAAGATCAAGGAACTCAAAGTCAAGCGGGAATCGGCCCTGGAAAAAGACGACGAGAAGATGGCGGGCATCTTCCGGAAGCGGATCATCCGTCTGAAGAAAAAGAGCCGGCGGGCCGCCTAGAGAATGGCAGTGCCCCATGGATAGGTTGATCGACCCCGGCCGGGTGGCCTTCGACGTCGATGGAGTGGTGGCGGACACCATGACCCTGTTCGTGGAGATGGCCAGAAACCAGTACGGCATGGCGGACCTCCGCTACGAGCACATCACCTCCTACGAGCTGACGGAATGCCTCGACATCGATCCCGACACCCTGAAGGATATGGTGATCCGGCTGCTGGACGACCACCACACAGCCGCCCTGGAACCCCTTCCCGGCGCCGTGGACGTCCTGACTAAGATTGGACGCCGATACGGCCCGCTCCGGTTCGTGACGGCCCGGCCCACCCTGGCGCCCATCGACCGGTGGCTCCGGCGCAGGATCCCCCTTCCGGGCGGGGCCATCGACGCGGTGGCCACCGGCGCGTTCGAAGCCAAAGCCGAAGTCCTGCTGTCCAAAGGCGTCGAATGGTTCGTGGAAGACCGCCTGGAGACCTGCCATCAACTCGCCGAACGGGGCATCACCCCCATCGTCTTCCGACAACCCTGGAACCGGAAGGAACATCCGTATCGCGAGGTGGGGGATTGGGGAGAGTTGAGGGGGGTGATTGGGATTTGAGAAAAGCAAGGGACAGAGGGACAGAGGGACAGAGGGACAGAGGGACAGAGGGACAGAGGGACAGAGGGACAGAGGGACAGAGGGCGGGTTGGCTGTTGGTCCACACCGTCCACCAAGTCCACACCGTCCACTCAGTCCACTCAGTCCACACCGTCCACCAAGACAGGCCGAAGCGCAATGGCGATGAACAAATGAATAATCACATGAACGAATTCCACGGCACCACCATTCTGGCGGTGCG
>JAABTM010000492.1 GCA_011389855.1 Desulfobacteraceae bacterium | reverse complement strand
CGAGCCCAAAAACTACAAAAAACAGCAATACGAACAATTAGCAATTATGGAAAAAACAATTACTTATGCCTGAATACCCGAAAAAATTCATTGAATTATGCCAATCGATTACCGCGAAGCGTCCAAAAATCGTTATTGACCATATCTTAAAATATGGTCAGATCACAACAGAAGAACTTAAAGAAAAATACGGCTACAACCACCCGCCAAGGGCTGTCAGAGATGTCAGAGAATACGGCATTCCAATAGAAACGTTCCGAGTAATCGGATCTGACGGCAGAAAAATCGCCGCATATCGATTTGGAGACCCCCAGAAAAAGCAAGATTCAACAAATTATCGGGGAGAACAGCGCTATCAAAAAAAATCAGGGAATCTCTAATCCAAAAATATGGATGCAAATGTTTTATTTATTTGGAAAATATCGATGAGAGAGATTCAGACAGATCATAGAATCCCTTTTGAGATTGGTGGCGATGGCGTTTCGGATGAACTTAATGTGGATGATTTTATGCTGTTATCCGCTTCAGCAAACAGAGCAAAATCATGGTCTTGCGAACATTGTAAAAACTGGACTACGCTCAAAAAACCTGGAATCTGTAAAAAATGCTACTGGGCATATCCTGAAGATTATTTGCATATCGCCATGCGTCAGGTAAGGCGAGTTGATTTGTTATGGCAGGGAGATGAAGTGGCGCAATACGAGTTTTTGAAGGAAAAAGCATCATTTTATGAAAAAGATATGCCTGAATTCATCAAAGAAATAATTAATAAAGCATTGAATACAAACTCTTAGAATTCAATATAAACAGCATGATTGTTTTCCGTTTTCAACTACATCAGTTCTTCCGACTGCCTTCCACTGCGCCACCCTTGCCCACAAATGGCTCAATCTGAAAGCGGAAACCGATGGGCTTTGGATCAATGGGATGAGTTTTCCTCATGATCCCTTCCCCCTCGGCTTCGCCCGATTCGTCGGCCTCGCCTCAAGCGGATTATCCGGCCAGTAATGCTTGGGGTACCGCCCTTTCATCTCCTTTTTAACCGCCTCGTAACTGCCGGTCCAGAAGCCGCCGAGATCCTGGGTGACCTGGAGGGGACGTCCCGCCGGGGAGAGGAGGTGGAGCAGAAGGGGGACTTTGCCGCCCGCGACCCGGGGCGTGTCGACGGCGCCGAACATCTCCTGTAGGCGCACGGCCAGGACCGGGGTTTCGCCCGAGGCATAGTCCACGGGGATCTTCGACCCGCTGGGAACGATGATGTGGGTGGGCGCCAGATCGTCCAGGGCCTTTCGGTGCGGCCAGGAGAGCATCGCCGCGAGGGCGCCTTTCAGGTCCAGGCGCTGGAGCTGGCTTTTACGGGTGATCCCGCCGAGAAACGGCGGCAGCCAGTCCTCCAATCGCTCCATCAATCCCTCGTCCGACAGATCGGGCCAGTCGAGCCCGCCGGCGGCTTCCCGTCTCAAAAACATCGCCCGGGCCCGCCAGTTATTGAGCCGGCGATCCCAGGGGAGGGCCGAAAGGCCCATCCGCCGAATCCCCACCAGCATGGCGTCCGCTATGTTGTCCGGATGGGGGTTTGCAAGTGGATGGTCCCGCAACACCAGTTCGCCGAACCGCTCCTCTCTCCGCGCATCCACGGCTTCCGTCCGCGGATTCCAGCATATCACGGCGGTTTCGATGAAATGCTTTGGAAGGCGGGCCTCCAGATCCTCCAACCGCACCGGCGCGGCCAGGTGAATGCGGGCGTCGGTTCCGGCGCCGTCCAGCTCCGCCGCCACGATATATTCTTCGGCCGCCAGGGGCTCGAAATCGATGAACCGGGCGCCCCGGCCGCCGGAAAGCTGAAACCGGAGGTCCCCGGGCGCCCGGCGCCGTCCCACCCGGTCCGGATAGGCGCGGGCCAGAAGGGCGCCGGCGTCGCGATCCGGGTCTTCCCGGTGATCCGCGGGCGATTTTTCGGGCACGGGGGATTTGAGCATCTTTTCCCACCGATCCGCCTGGGCCCGGATGCGGTTCAAGGCGCCCGTCTTGACCGACGCCCCCGCCGCCCGAAACGCCCTCCCCCCGCGCACCGCCTCGACCCGCAGCCGGATGTCGGCATCTTTGGCCCCCGGCGGAAAATGGAGGATGTCCCGCTCCTCCAGGATGGCGGCCAGCTCGCAGGCCAGCCGCGTCCGCCCCGCCTCCCGGCCCTCCAGCAGCATGTGGGCCAGGCGCGGATGGAGCCCCAGCCGGGCCATTTCCCTGCCATGAGTGGTAATGATCCCCGAATCGTTTAGGGCCCCCAGCCCGTGGAGAAGACGCCGGGCCGACCGGAAGGCGGCCCCGGGCGGGGGATCGAGCCAGCTCAGGTCGTCCGGTTCGGACACCCCCCAGGCCGCCATCTCCAGGGCCAGCGGGGCCAGGTCGGCGGACAGGATCTCCGGGACCGAATGGTCCATGAGCCCCTGGTGCGCCGCCTCGCTCCATAGGCGATAGCAGACGCCGGGGGACAGCCGGCCGGCCCGGCCCCGGCGCTGATCCGCCGACGATTTGGAGACCCGCACGGTTTCTAGGCGGCTCATCCCCGTGCCGGGGGAAAAGCGGGGAACCCGCATCCAGCCGCTGTCCACAACCACCCTGATCCCCTCGATGGTCAGCGACGTTTCGGCAATGGATGTCGCCAGAACAATTTTGCGATGCCCCCGTTCCGTCGGCCGGATGGCCCGGTCCTGCTCCGCCGGGGGCAGGTTGCCGTAGAGCGGGGCGACCGCGATCTCCGAGCCCGCCAGCCGATCTTCGATCAACGCCGCCGTCCGTCGAATCTCGCCGGCCCCGGGCAGAAAGACCAGGACAGAACCCTCCTCATCCCTTGCCGCCCGCATCACGGCATCGGCCACCTGGCCTTCCATCCGCTTGCCCCGCTGCAAAGCCGA
>JAABTM010000195.1 GCA_011389855.1 Desulfobacteraceae bacterium | reverse complement strand
CCGGCTGGTGGAATTGCTGTCGGAGTCGGGGAAAACCATCTCGGAGCTTCTGTCCGACGTGCCCGAAACCGTTTCGACGCCGGAAATCCGGGTTGACTGCCCCGACGACCAGAAATTCGAGGTGGTGAAACGCGCCACCGAACACTTCCGCGAGCGCTACGACATCATCGACATCGACGGTGTCCGCATCCTGTTCGACGACGGATGGGGCCTGGTCCGGGCCTCCAACACTCAGCCGGTGCTCGTGCTCCGGTTCGAAGCCATGAGTGAAGAACGGCTGGCGGAGATGCGGGAGATGGTGGAGGGGAAGGTGAGGGGGATTCGGGAAGGGTTGTGATCGGTTTGGCCTAAGCATATGACTTCTTCTAAGACTGCAAACAAATGGTTTTTTTGAGATAAGTGGTAATCATCGGCATGGGGTATGCGTGCCAAGCAAAAGCTTGTTGGTTCTGTTAACTAAACTTGTCGTGGCAGCCCTTGTGACTTCCGGAGAGATTCCATGTTAGAGTTTAATCGCATCACCTTTGATCCCAATATGATGGGGGGCAAAGCATGCATTCGGGGTATGCGGATCACAGTTTCACTGGTTTTGAATCTGATCGCCAATGGAATGGACGCGGATGAGATTGTTGAGGCATATCCGTATATAGAGAATGAAGATATAACGCAAGCGCTTCAATACGCGGCATGGCTGGCGGAGGAGACAATTCATCCCTTGGAGGTTGCCCCGGCGTGAAATTTTTGGCGGATATGGGGATATCACCAAAAGTAGTTGCGTTCCTTCAGAATCTCGGACACCAAGCGAGTCATCTCCAGCAGCTTGGACTTCATAAGCTGAAAGATTCTGAAATATTAGAAAAAGCGCGTATAGAACGCTGTATCCTGTTGACCCATGATCTTGATTTTGGCGATCTCCTTGCCGCCAGTGGAGCTGAGTTGCCGAGTGTCATTATATTTCGTCTTCGGAGCATGCGCCCTGAAAACGTCAATCGTTATCTTTTCAAGATCATACGCCAATACACGGATGTTTTAGAACACGGCGCCATCATCACGGCCACAGAAGGACGTATCAGAATCCGCCATCTTCCACTGATGATCAGCAGATAGCCGGCCCTTTGGTCATGAATATCAGCACGAAAACGGATCCCTCAAATACTCCTCATCCGCCTCGGGCGGCCGCTTGACCAGCAGGAAGCTCGAATCCGTGCGGGTCAGCACCTGCATGGTCATGCTGCCCATCATCCGCCGGTAGACATCGTGGCGGAGGCTGGCGCCCATGACGATGACCGCGTCTTCACCGGCGGTTTCGAGGATGATCTCCCGGGGATTGTCCCCTTTTTTATGCAAATACGCCCCGCCTCTGCCGCAACTGCTCATCCATTCCCGCGCGTTTTCCAGGCAGTTTCTTGCCTCTGAAGCCGCCGCTTCGTCCAGATCGGGCTTCTCCACCCAGATCAGCGCCATTTTGCCTTCCAGCGCCGTTATGAGATGACGAAAGAGAGGGAAAATGCGCCGTGACGCGGGCGAACCGTCGGCGCAGATCAGAACCCGGCTGTCGATGCCGCCGCCCCGGACCACCAAAAGCGAGGTGTCCAAGTCCAGGGCCAGCTTCCGGGCCGGATCCCCGAGCATGAGTTTCGGCAGGGAACCCCGCCGGGGCGGGGAGATGACCATCAGGTCGTAACCGTGCTCCGCCACCTGCTGGTTGAGGGTCTCCACGAAATGGCCGAAGCACTCGTAGAAATTAATGGGCTCTCCCGTGGTCAACTTTCCGAGAAAAAGATACCCGTGGTGTACTTCGTGGATCTGGATATGGGATTGGTCCTGTGCGAAGCCTTCCGAGGTCAGACGGGTCATGGCATGGACCAGAGCCTGGATGCCGGGCGTCAGATCCAGCCCGGCGTCGATGGCGATGTCTTCCTCCACGGGCGGCGGTTCTTCCGTGGCGGGGGTCCCCGAGCGGGTGGTGATCACGGCAAACTGGGCCTCCAGACGGACCGCAAGGGCGGCGGCAAAGCGCAGGGCGGGAACGGAGGACTCTTTACCATCGGCATAGGCCAGTATTTTCATCGTGAGGTATCCTTTGCAGTCGATCGATTCAAGGGGTGGGCAGTACGCAGATTCGGGGGCGGACCCCCTCGCCGAAGATCTCCCAGTTGCCGTTTTTCAGCTCCGGGCATTCCGAAAAGACGCTCTCTTCGCAGGCGGCGCAAACGGCCGGGCAGAAGTTCTCCCGCATGGCCTGACGGATGGCAGATCCGGTGGCGGACCGGATGTGCTGTTCCCCCGCCTCCCGCAGCAACCCCGCGTTTTTGATCACCTCGAAGACCCGGCCGTTGACCCCGGAGAAGAAAAGCCCGCCCCCCCGGTCCCGAACCTGCTCCAAGATAATCTCCAGGAGGTGGACCCCGCTGGCGTCCAGGACGTTGACCTGGTGCATCCGCAGCAGGATGTTGGCGGTCAGGGGTCGCTGGCGGAGCCGGCGCTGGAGATCCTCCAGCACGAAGGCCGACGACCCGAAGAAGATCGATCCCTCGATGCGGATGATGTCCATCTGGCAGCAGGTCTTGCCCCGGACCGATCCCACCATCTTGCCGGTTTCAAGGTCCGGCACGGTGGAATAGATCCGCGGGTGAGAGGTCTTGGCCAGGTGGAGCATGATGGAGAGCAGCACGCCCACGTAGATGGCGAATTCGATGTTGAGCAACAGGGTGGAGGCGAAGGTAATGACCAGCACCGCGGCGTCGCTGCGGGTGGCACGGATCGTGCGTTTGATGTCCTCTTTCCGAACCATGGTGTAGGCGACCACCATGAGCACCCCCGCCAGGGAGGCCAGGGGCAGCAGGGCCGCCAAAGGCGCGATGAGCAGGAGGGTGGCGGCCACGGCGACGGCGGAAATCACGGCGCTCATGGGGGTCTTGGCCCCGGACCGGAAGTTGACGGCGGAGCGGGTGAAGGACCCGCTTCCGGGATAGCCGCTGAAGAACCCGGCCGCGATGTTGGAAAGGCCCTGGCCGATGAACTCCTGGTTGATATTGAGCCGCTGGTGGGTCTGGCCGGAGATGGCCTTGGCGATGGAGACCGCCTCCATCAAACCCAGGATGGCGATGGCCATGGCCCCGAAGGCCAGTTCGCCGACCCGGGTCGATTCCGGAATCCAGGGGAAATGGAAGGGCGGCAGGCTCCGGGGGATCGCGCCCACGGTCCTGACCCCCCGCTCGTCCAGGTTGAAGATGAAGACCAAAAACGCCGCCACGATCATGGCGATGAGGGTGCCCGGCCATTTGGGCCGAAACCGCTGCGTGAGCACGATGACCGCGATGGTCATCCCCCCCAGGAGGAACGTCGGCGGATGGACTTCGGGGAGTTTGGCCAGAATCCGGACGAGATATTCCAGGAAGATGTGGCTCTTTTCCACGGACAATCCCAAAAGCCCCGGGATCTGTTTGAACCCGATGAGGACGGCGGCGCCCGCGGTGAACCCCAGGATCACCGAATGGGAGACGTAGTTGAGCAGGGCCCCCAGCCGGGCCGCGCCCATGGCGATCTGGATGATCCCCACCATGATGGCCAGGATGAAGGCCAGGGCCAGATAGGCGCCGGAGTTCGGTTCGGCCATGGGCAGCAGCGTGCTGAAGACCACCAGGGAAACCGCCGTGGTGGGGCCGGTGATGAGATGGGCCGAACTTCCCCACAACGCGCCGGCGATGGTGGGGACGATGCTGGCGTACAATCCGTACTGCACCGGCAGCCCGGCGATGAGGGCATAGGCCATGGACTGGGGCACCGCCACCACGGCCACGGTCAGACCCGCCACGATGTCGGCCTTCAGGTACCGCCGGCCGTACTGGCGGAGCCAGGAGAAAAAGGGCAGGAAAGTGCTGACTTCGACGTGCACGTCGGGCGTTCCTTTCGGTTTCAGCGGTTACAAAATCTGTCGATCTTCGTTTTGAACCCGGTGGACGGTGTGGACTGGGTGGACGCAGTGGACGGTGTGGACGAAACGAAGATCGATGCCGAAAAACGGGCCTTTGAAACTATGAAGTCAATCTATCGGTCACTGTCGAGGCTTGTCAATTGAAAAACGGCTTCGTTTTCCTTTCGGTGGGCGTCCACCTCGTCCACAAAGTCCACTGAGTCCACTCAGTCCATGCTTTCACACCGTCGATTCGATGCCTGAAAATCGTCCTTCCAGCGATTGCCGTTTGCCCTCTACCCGGAAAATTGGTAAAAACCCACTATGAACACGGGCAAAAACACACCCGGGCCGACGGCGGAACTCAACGGCCAGATCGAGCGCATCACCTACGCCAACGAGGAGAACGGGTTCACCATCGCACGGGTCAAGGCCCGGGGACATCGGGATCTGGTGACGGTGGTGGGCAACCTCATGGCGCCCTTGCCCGGCGAGATCCTCCGGATGAAAGGGTGGTGGGCCAACCACCCCAAGTACGGCGAGCAGTTCAAGGTCCATTCCTACCACAGCGCGGTTCCGGCCAACGTCTACGGCATCAAGAAATACCTCGGCTCCGGCCTCATCAAGGGGGTGGGACCCCGAATCGCCGAGCGGATCGTGGATACCTTCGGCAAGGATACCCTCGACGTCATCGAAGAACGGATCGGCGACCTTCACCAGGTGGAGGGCATCGGCAAAAAGCGGGTGGCCATGATCCGGAAGGCCTGGGAGGATCAGAAAGAGATCCGGGAGGTGATGCTCTTTCTCCAGTCCCACGGGGTCAGCTCCGGCTACGCCGCCAAGATCTTCAAGCAGTACGGCGCCGAGGCCATCGCCGTGGTCCAGGAGAACCCCTACCGGCTGGCCATGGATATCTTCGGCATCGGTTTTCTCACCGCCGACCGGATCGCCGGGAAACTCGGGTTCGCCAAGGATTCGCCGGTGCGGGCCCAGGCCGGGGTGCTGTACGTGCTCCATGGACTCGCCGACGAGGGGCACGTCTACTACCCCTATGAGCCGCTTATCGACCGGTCCCGGGAGGTCCTCGACGTGGAACGGGAGGTCATCATCGACGCCCTGGCCGCCGCGGCCCTGGAAAAGGGGATCGTCATCGAAGACCTCAACGAGGATCTGGACGATTTCCAGGAGAATTACAAGGCCGTCTATCTGGCCAAATATTATTACTGCGAAAAGGGGATCGCCAACCGGCTCAAGATCCTGACCCAGGTTCCCAAAACGATCCGCCCGGTGGACCCGGACAAGGCCCTGGACTGGATCCAGAATCAGTTGGCCATTCAACTGGCGCCCAAGCAGGCCGACGCGGTCCGCGCGGCCCTCGCCAGCAAGGCGATGGTGATCACCGGCGGGCCGGGGACAGGGAAGACCACCCTCATCAACGCCATCCTAAAGATCTTCGCCACTCTCGGCGTCCAGGTGCTCCTGGCCGCCCCCACGGGCCGGGCCGCCAAGCGGATGAGCGAAACCACCGGCCGGGAGGCGAAGACCATCCACCGGCTCCTGGCCTTCAGCCCCAAGTCGAACCGGTTCCAGAAAAACTTCGACGACCCCCTGGAATGCGACCTGCTGGTGGTGGACGAGACCTCCATGATCGACACGGTGCTCATGCACCATCTCCTCCAGGCCGTGCCCGCCACCGCCACCCTCATCCTGGTGGGGGACGTCAACCAGCTCCCCTCGGTGGGCGCCGGCAACGTGCTCAAGGACATCATCGGCTCCGGCGCCGTGCCCGTGGCCACCCTCACCGAGATCTTCCGCCAGGCCAAGGAGAGCCGCATCGTGGTCAACGCCCACCGGATCAACGCCGGCCGGATGCCCGAGGTCGGGCCCGACGACGGGAGCGATTTTTTCTTCATCCAGAAGGAAGAGCCCGAGGCCGTCCTGGACGTCATCCTGGAACTGACCCGCAAGCGGATTCCCGACCGGTTCGGGTTCGATCCGGTGGACGACATCCAGGTGCTCTGTCCCATGCACAAGGGGATCGTGGGCGCCGGGAATCTCAACCTCCGGCTCCAGGACGCCCTAAATCCGGGCGAGGACGCCCTGATCCGGGGCCAGCGGCGGTACCGGATCGGCGACAAGGTGATGCAGATCAAAAACGACTATGAACGGAAAGTTTTCAACGGGGACATCGGCCGGGTCCGGTGGGTCAACGCCGTGGACCAGGAGATGGCCATCGCGTTCGACGGCCGGGAGGTGGTCTACGATTTTCCGGACCTGGACGCCGTCACCCTGGCCTACGCCGTGTCGGTCCACAAATCACAGGGGTCGGAATATCCCGCCGTGGTCATGCCCATCCTGGTCCAGCACTACATTCTCCTCCAGCGGAACCTGATTTACACCGCCGTCACCCGGGGCCGGCGGCTGGTGGTGCTGGTGGGGACGAAAAAGGCCCTGGCCATCGGCATCCGTAACGACAAGACCCAGCGGCGGTACACGCTGCTGAAAGAACGATTGACGGTGTAGGGGCTATGTTCCATCAAATCATCAAGGGCCGCGCCTTATTGTAGGTCATGGCCGACGGCTATTCCTTCAGCTTCTTGATCTTTTCGTCGATGGCGGCGTTGAATTTGGCGGCGTTGATGACGAAGCGCTGATGGGTTCCCTTGGAGATCCGGTCCACCCCGTCGTGGGCCTCCAGGGAGAAGCTCAGCTTTTTGCCTTCCACTTCCTCCAGCTTTCCCCTGACGGTGATGGTGAAGCCGGGGGGCGTGGCCGCGGTGTGGTTGACGCGGATATCGATGCCCACCGTCTGTTCAACCGGCCAGTCGAGGTGGGGGTTGAGAAATTGGATGCAGGCGTATTCGAACAGGCCCACCATGAAGCCGGTGGCGAACACCTTGGGCATCAGGCCCAGTTCCTCCAGGTCCGGAAACAGGTAGGGGACGGTCTTGTCCTCGGGCACCTTGTATTGATATTCGAATGTCAATCCGGGTTTCAACGTATCCTTCATCGCGCGCCTCCGTCTTCATGGGGTTCGGTTAAAAGTTCCGTGTCTTCGTGGGAATAGGGGGGCGAGCAGCAGCAGAGAATCGTCAGGGCCGCGTCGCCGGTGTTTTCGATGGCATGGACCGTTCCCGGCGGGATGCAGACCGTGTCGCCCGTCGCTACCGGAAACCGGTCGCTTCCCAGGGTCATCCGGCCGGTTCCGCCGGTGATGTGGTAGAGTTCCTCGGCATCCCGGTGGCGGTGGGGATGGGTGGCCGTCCCCGGCGGCACCGCGGCTTCCGCCAGGCTCTGGTTCCGGTTTCCGTGGATGTCCGGATGCATCAGCTCCCGGATTTCCGACCCGTCTTTGGTGGTGTAGGGTCGGGCGTCGCCGCAGGCCGCGCGGATCATCCGCCGCCTCTTTTGGCGCCTTCGGTTCGTTCCCGGATCTTGGCCATGGCCTCGTCCGCCGCTTCCCGGAGTTCCTCGTCGGCGGTTTTCACCAGCCGGACGGCGACCTCGGCGGGGTGGTCCCCGGACCATCGGAGGATCTGTTTTTCGTCGTGGGGGCTCATGAAAGTCAGGTCCATTGTTACTCGATGAGGTTACTGGATGGAGAAGACCGGTTCCCGGATGCGCTGCTCCTTGCACTTGGGGCAGCGGCTGGGGCGGGTCAGCCGTTTCCGGGTGTCGAAGGTGAAGCCGCAGGCCAGGCACCGCGGGGGGGCGACCACTAATTTGCGTCCCTGGGCCGAAGCGGACCTGGCCGCGTGGGAGAGATGGTCGTAGACCTCCTTCTCCCGGACTGAGAGAGCCTTGGACAGGTCCAGGGCGGTCATCTCCGCTTCGGCCAGCAGGTCGATGATCTGTTGTCGGATGGTGGGCATGATCTCGGGAGGGCCCGGCGGCGGGCCTTTATCCCTGATCCTCCTTCATCTTGCACTCTTTGTCCCACTCGGGGCAGACTTCTTCCCGGGGTTTCTCGAACTGGGCCTGGCACTCGCCGCAGTCCATATGAAACCGGGGATTGTCGCCGTACCGTTTCTGAATTTCTTCGTCGGACAGGACCGTCAGCATGGAACATCCGCACTGGGGGCACTCGGTTTTAATTTCGTAGCGTTGTTTTTTGGACATGGAAATTCCTCCGTAGGTGGTAATGGGGTTAATAAGTCAAGCGTCGATTCAATTCTTCCTCGGACAGAACGTTTTCCGCGCGGGCCGTCTCCCGGATGGTCCGGCCCGTCTCATGGGCTTTCTTGGCGATCTCCGCGGCCCGGTCGTAGCCGATTTCCGGGATGAGGTTGGCCGCCAGGGAGAGGCTCTTTTCGATGTAGCCTTCGCAGGCCTCCCGGTCCGCCTCGATGCCGGCGACGCACTTTTCGGCCAGGACGTTGGCGGACGCCGTTAGGAGATCGATGGATTCCAGCAGGTTCCGGGCGATGAGCGGGATCGTGACGTTGATCTCGAAATTGCCGCCGGCCCCGGCCATGGCGATGGCCGCGTCGTTGCCCATCACCTGGGCCGCGGCCTGGATCACCGATTCCGGGATCACCGGGTTGACTTTTCCCGGCATGATGGACGATCCGGGCTGAACCGCCGGGATCCGGATTTCGCCGATGCCGCACCGGGGGCCCGAGGCGAGCCACCGGATGTCGTTGGCGATCTTGGTGAGGCTCACGGCCACGGTCTTGAGGGCCCCGCCGGCCTCCACGGCGGCGTCCCGGGCCGCCTGGGCCTCGAAATGATTCTCCGCCTCCCGAAACGGCAGCTTGGCATGAACCGCGATTCGGGATATGGTCTTTTCGGCAAAACACGGATGGGCGTTGAGGCCCGTGCCGATGGCGGTGCCGCCCAGGGCCAGTTCCGAAAGCCGCTCCTCGAGCCCCGAAACCCGTCGGATGGACAAAGCGATCTGCCGGGCGTAGCCGGAAAATTCATCCCCCAGGGTCATGGGAACGGCGTCCTGGAGATGGGTCCGTCCGATCTTTTTGATATCGGAAAAGGCGGAGGCTTTGCCCGACAGCGTTGCGTGGAGGGCCTGAAGGGCGGGGACCAGTCCTGTAAAAATCCCATGCATGGCCGCGATGTGGAGGGCCGACGGCACGGTGTCGTTGCTCGACTGGCCGCGGTTGACGTGGTCGTTGGGATGAACCGGCGACCGGCCGCCCCGTTTTCCCGTCAGAATCTCGTTGGCCCGCCCGGCGATCACCTCGTTCATGTTCATGTTGGTGGAGGTGCCCGACCCGGTCTGGAAGACATCCACGGGAAACTGGTCGTCGAATTTTCCCTCCAGCACCTCGCCGGCCGCCGTCTCGATGGCTTCGGCGATCTTTTCGTCCAGCCCGTCCAGTTCCCGGTTGACCGGCGCGGCGCATTTTTTGATCAGCGCCAGGGCATGGAGAAAGGACCGGGGCATTTGTCGCCCGCTGATGGGGAAGTTCTCCACGGCCCGGGCCGTCTGGGCGCCGTAGTAGGCGTCTTCGGGAACCTTGACGGTTCCCATGGTGTCTTTTTCTTCGCGGTAGGTCATCGTCTCAAGCCGTCGTTTGGCGATTCGTTTGATTCGATATATATCATAAACAAGGGCTGATCGCAAAGAATTCAGCGGAAAGCCGGTGTTGAGCGAACCTCCGATTTGAGATATGGAAGGATCGGTGCTACACTCGGCCGATATGATGCCTTTTTCCTCTATATGCGATAGAGAAGGGACGCCATCCGGTGAATGACAACGCCAAAAGATCAAAGCCTCGCCTGGAAAGGTCGGAAATTCTGACGGAATTCCCCGTGGTCGCCAAAAACCTGGCGTTTCGGTTCGGGTGGCGGAAGACGATCCTGGAAGGCGTCTCGCTGGCCCTGAAAAAGGGTGAGTTCGTGGGATTGATCGGCGGGAGCGGGTCGGGGAAGACCACGCTTTTGACCTGTCTGAACGGACACCGGCGACCCAGCGACGGGGAAGTGGCCATCAACGGGGAGACGGGCCGGCCGACGGAAAAGATCCGGCGACTCATCGGCTATGTGCCCCAGGACGACATCGTCCACAAGACCCTGACGGTGGAACGGGCCCTCCACTACGCCTGTTTGCTGCGCCTGGATGAGGCGACGCCG
>JAABTM010000491.1 GCA_011389855.1 Desulfobacteraceae bacterium | reverse complement strand
CATCCTCGACAACCGGCCCAAGCCCCGGGCCCTGACCTTCGCCACGCCCCTGGAAGGGGAAATCCTCCGGGTCCAGAAGGCCGGGTTCGCGGTGCTGTGGCTGGCCGTGGCCCTGTTCCAGATCGTGTTCCTGAATATCCAGCTTTCGGTGGCGCTCATGTCCGGCGCCCTGGGGATGATCATCACGGGGGTGCTTTCCATAGACGAGGCTTACCGGGCCGTGGACTGGATGACCGTCTTCCTCCTGGCCGGCCTGATCCCCCTGGGCATCGCCTTTGAAAAAACGGGCACGGCGGCCTTCATCGCCAGCGGCGTGCTGGGGGTCATCGGCGATCCGTCGCCCATCGTCCTGCTGGCCGTGGTGGGGATCATGACGTCGTTTTTCACCCTGGTGATCTCCAATGTGGGGGCCACGGTGCTCCTGGTGCCGCTCTGCATGAACATGGCCCTCATGGCCGGAGGCGACCCCCGGATGGCCGCCCTTGTGGTGGGGCTCTCGGCCTCCAACACGTTCATCCTCCCCACCCACCAGGTCAACGCCCTGGTAATGCGGCCGGGCGGCTACCGGACGGTCGACTACATGAAGGCCGGCGGCCTGATGACCCTGATTTTCCTGGTGGTGGAGTTGACGGTGCTCTATTTCTTTTATGGGATTCAATAGGATAAGGAGTCAATATGGCCATTGTCACCATTTCAAGGGGGTGTTACAGCCACGGCAAGGAGATCGCCGAGCGGACGGCGGAGGCCCTGGGATACGAGTGCGTGAGCCGGGAGATCCTCATCGAGGCGTCCCGGCACTTCGCCGTTCCGGAGAAAAAGTTGCTGACCTCCATCCACGACGCCCCGTCCATGCTGGACCGGATCACCCGGGGCAGGGACCGGTATCTTTCCTACATCCAGTCGGCCCTGCTGGACCATGTGAAAACGGACAACGTGGTCTACCACGGTCACGCGGGCCATCTACTGCTGCGGGAGTTTCCACAGGTCCTGAAGGTGCGCATTCTCGCCGATATGGACGATCGGGCCGCCATGCTCCGGAAGGAAAAAAACATGACCGCGGCCCAGGCCATGGCCTACCTCCACGACGACGACCGGCAGCGGGCGGAATGGACGCGATATCTTTACAAAAAAGAGGTGAGCGATCCGAATCTCTATGATATGGTGATCCGGGTCGGCGCGCTCTCCATCGAAGACGCCCGCGACCTCATCGTCAAGGCCGCGTCGGGCGCGGCGTTCCGTCTCACGCCTGAACTGAAACGGAAACTCGTGGACCTGTCCATCGAAAGCCATTTGCACGTTTTGTTGAGCGATGTCTGCGAGGCCGAGATCCGGTCCATGGACCGGTGTGTTCGCATCCGGTGCCGGCCTCAGCGGATCCGGAAATTCGATCCCATCCGGCCGACCCTGGCCGCCCATATCGACGAGACGATCCGGGACGATCTCACGAAGAAGATCGTTGGGATCGCCCGGTCGGTTCCCGACGTGAAAGAGGTCGCGTGTGACGTGGATTCGCCATATTATCGGTGACCGGAGCCTGACCATCCGCCGCAAGATCCTGCTGGCGTTTCTGGTTTTCGTGGCCGTGAGCGGCACCATCTGGTGCCTGAGCTACTACAACCTGTTCATCATGAAGCAGAAGGTCCTGCTCATCGAGAAAAAGGACAATCTCTTCAACACGATCCTGGAGGCCCGCCGGTACGAGAAGAATTTTCTGCTGACCCGGGAGCGGGATCATCTGACGCTCGCCCGGGACTATGCCCGGGAAGCCGCGTCCAAAATGGCGCGCATCGCCGAAGGGTACGGCCGGTACACCGTGGCCAGGGACCTTCCCGGCCGCGTGGAGGAGATCCGGGAGTACACCCGGCTGATGGACGACTACCTGGAGACGGCCCATACGGCGGGGGAATTCGACCGGTTTCAGGACCGCATCCGGGCGGTCGGCAAAGGGATCACCGATTCCCTGGAGCGGATGGTCGCCCAGGAGCGAAAATACGTCACCCGCCTGTTTCAGGAACTTCAGGTCTATCTCTTCGTGGCCCTGACCGGGATTCTGATTCTGACCCTGTTCATGGCGTTTTTCCTCTACCATTTCGTGAACCTGCCCCTGAAATCCATTGAAAACGCCATCGCCAAGATCACGTCGGGGGATTACACCCTGATCCCCAAGTTGAGCAGCGGCGATGAGTTCGACTCCTTCGTGGAGAGTCTCAACCGGATGATCAACGAGCTGAACCGCCGGGGGGACCAACTGGTCCAGAGCGAGAAGATGGCCTCCCTCGGCACGCTGACCTCCGGGGTGGCGCATGAGCTGAACAACCCGCTCAACAACATCTCCACGTCCCTTCAGATCCTCGGGGAGGAGATCGAGGGCGACGACATCGACTTCAAGCGCGAGCTGATCCGGGAATCGGAGGAGCAGGTGGACCGGTCCCGGGACATCGTCAAGGCCCTGCTGGAATTTTCCCGGAAAAAATCCTTCGTGCTGAGCCGCGCCGGCATCTGCGGCCTGGTCCATGGCACCCTGAAGCTGATGAAGGGAGAGATCCCCAGCCACGTCGCCATCGACATCGACTCGCCGGAGGAGATCGTCGCGCCCATGGATTTCCGGCGGATGCAGCAGGCCCTCATCAACCTGGTCATGAACGCCGTCCAGGCCATGCCGGACGGCGGGGAGATCCGCATCCGGGCCTGGGAGCGCCCGGAGGAAAACCGGTGCTATTTTTCCGTGGCGGACACGGGCGAGGGCATCCCGGAGGACCGCATCTCGAAGATTTTCGACCCGTTTTTCACCACCAAGGACGTGGGCCGCGGCTCGGGTCTGGGGCTTTCCGTCACCCACGGCATCATCGATCAGCACGGCGGGCGGATCGACGTGGAAAGCGAACCGGGCAAAGGAACCTGTTTCACCATCTCCCTGCCGATGGGAAAG
>JAABTM010000490.1 GCA_011389855.1 Desulfobacteraceae bacterium | reverse complement strand
TGTGCTCTTCCGATCTGAAAAATCGAAGAGCACCAGGTGAAGCCGGTCCCCGGTTCCCACATTGGCCACGGCCAGGTTGTCGGGCTTGATGTCCCGGTGGTTGACGCCCTTTTCCTCCAAATGGTTGACGGCGCTCAGCAGATCCTCGCCGAACCGTTGCAGCAAATCGAGTTGCAGCCGCCCTTCATTGTGGAGCCATTGGCGGAGCGTCTCGACGACCTTTTTGTCCCCTTTCAACCGGCGGGTCAGCGCCCGCATGAGAATGCCGACCCGGTCCCCGACGTCCACCGTATCGATGTACTCCACCACCCGGGAATGGCGCAACCGCCGGAGCACCTCGGCCTCTTCCCGGAGTCGGTCATTATGATCCGGGTCCAGGGCGATTTTGAGGATGCAGGTCTCGTCTCCCCGTTTGACCAGAAATCCCATGGAACTGGCCCCGGACCCGAGCCGTTTTTCCACCAGAAAACCGCCGGCCAGCCGGTCGCCGGCCTGGGCCTGGGTCGGGTCATCGACGGTCTCCTTGAGTTCGTCCGGCGTGGTGAGGTCATTTTCCACCTCGTCCAGATATTCCAGGAAGTCCGCGACCGTTTCGATGCGGCCGGAAACGTCGGCGAGAGTGCTGTACTGGATCATGAACTGGAGCGGCTCCACGGCGCCGTTGATCACCGAGGAAATCCGCAGAGCGCCTTCGGCACGGAGTTTTTCGCTCAGCTCCAGCGCATGGGCCGCCGGCGGCCTGTTGGCGAACAGATGAAAAGCGATGGCCCCTAAAGAAAAAACATCCAGGTGCTCGCCGCCCCCGTCTTCCGACGGGTTCAGGGCTTCCGGGGCCATGTAGGCGGTGCCGGCGTCTTCCACGAGTTGTTCGACATGCTCGGTGGCCGTCACATTCATGGAAAGA
The DNA here is from genome assembly GCA_011389855.1 of Desulfobacteraceae bacterium. Lineage (GTDB taxonomy): Bacteria > Desulfobacterota > Desulfobacteria > Desulfobacterales > JAABSP01 > JAABTD01. Next base: position 2,033 of record JAABTM010000490.1, on the reverse strand, counting down.
CCGCCCGTCGAGGCGTCCCGATACCCGGTTTGCCAGTTGAATACCTTGATTTTGGGGAGATGGTCCTCCGGCTCGATGACCAGGACGCTCTGGGGGCTCAGGGCGCGATGGACCACCCGCTGACGGTGGGCGTGATCGATGGTTTCGCCGATCTGGCGAAGAAAAGAGAGTCGTTGATCCGGCCCCAGGGACGCGCCCCGTTCGGCCAGATAGAGGTCCAGCCGCATGGCGTTGGGAAAATGTTCGAAGATGATGGCAGGCCCCAGCTCGTGTTCGGTAAGGTCATAGGTTCTCAGCACGCCGGGGTGCTGGAGGGGCTCCAGCAATTGGAATTCCCGGGAGGCGGCTCGTTCGATCATTGCGCGTTCCTCGGAAGACGCGGTTTTTCGCACGGTATAGATGCGGATCCGCCGTTCAACGGACGAAATGGCGGCGTGGACCGCCCGCCAGTCCTGGTAGCCGGGGCCTTCGGCGATGATCTCGCCCAGCAGGTAAACCCCCACACGTCGTTTCCGCTGGGATTCCCGGATGCCGGCGCTCTCCATGGCCCGGGTCAGGATTTTGGCCATGGGCCGGTCGATGACGCCGCCGGGATGATCCTTCAAACCGGCGCATTTCCGATGCTCGATGGCGGCCATGACGCCGGGGCGCTCGGGCTTGTCTCCCGTGGCTTTCCGGTCCCGGAGGCAGACCCGGAATCGGGCGTTGCCGGTCAGTTTGCAGTCCAGGTCCGGCGCGGAACAGAAAACCAGGGCCTCCAGAAACGGCAGGCGCGTCTTCCGGGCGCTTTTCTGCTTTTTCAGGAGCGAAATCAGCTTCTTGGCCTTCCGGTTGGCCCCTATCAGGGGATTGTCCGTTGTAAGACGCCGACCCTCGGTGATCCAGGTCCAGGTTCCGGCGTCGCCGGCCAGCACGCCGGGGCGGCTTTTGATTTCCACCAGAAAAAAGCCCCTGGGCGTCAAGACCAGCAGGTCAACTTCATTGATGCCGCCGTCGTCCGCGATGAACTCGAAATTGGCCCAGGCCCTGTAGGGCTCCCGGTCGGGGAACCGTTCCTTTATAAAATCGAGGGCATCCTGCTCCCAGGCATACTCGGACCGGGTGATTGACTTCCATCGGTTGCTGTTCATCGCCATGGCCCCTCTTACTATTCGGCTGACGCCGTCAAATGTCGAAAGTCACTAACGGAAGCGGTCTCATTTGTACTACAAGGATTTGGGATAAGCAAGGATTGTCGTTGTTCGGAAATCCTTGCTTATCCCAAATCCTTGTAGATATACCGAGCGCCTTCCATCCCGGTTTGATATATGGTATATTCCTTTCAGCAACAAGGCGGGGGAAAATCGTATCCACGGCAATCCGTATTTCCGGTTGTTTCGTCATGAAGTAGAAGCGTTGGTGATTGAAAAATACGGTTCCGACTACCTCGAAAACAAAAAGGTCCAGAATGAGTTGAAAGCGGTCAACAGTGAATTGAGAAAGATCAAATCCAGGCAAAAAGCGCTGGAAAAGAGGAAAGCGGAGCTGGAGGCGATGCTGAAAGAATGACCACCGATGGACACATCATGATAATGGGCGTCGGCTGCATTCTCTTTTCGGACGAGGGGTTCGGCGTGCGGATCGTGGAACGGCTGATGGAGCGGTACGAGTTCCCGGACAACGTCTCCCTGGTGGACGGCGGCGTGCTGGGCGTCAACCTTCTGGGCGTGATCAGCGGGGCGGACCGCCTTATCGTGGTGGACGTCATCCGGAACAACGGCGCCCCGGGCGACATTTACCGGCTGGAAGGCGACGCCATTCCCGGACGGATCCGGGCCAAAAACTCCCTCCACCAGGTGGATCTGCTGGAGGCCCTGACCCTCTGCCAGGCCCTGGAAAAAGTCCCTGAAACCATCATAGTCGGCGTGGAGCCGTCCGACATCGATACGCTCTCCATCGACCTCACCCCGCCCGTCCAGGACCAAACCGAACCCGTCATCGACATGGTGCTGGCGGAACTGGACCGCCTCGGCGTCAAATACCATAAAAGGGAA
>JAABTM010000489.1 GCA_011389855.1 Desulfobacteraceae bacterium | reverse complement strand
CTTCATCACCGCCAAGGATAACATGGAGGACGAACTCTACGGCCTTTCCCTGGGCGCCGTCGATTACATCACCAAGCCCTTCCTGTTTCCCATCGTCGAGGCCCGGGTCCGGACCCACATGGACCTGAAGCGGAAAAACGACCTTCTGGAAAAACTCGCCCTCCTGGACGGCTTGACCGAAATCGCAAACCGCCACGCCTTCGATACCCTGATGCGCAAGGAATGGCGGCGCTGCATGCGGTCCCAAAAGGAATTTTCCTGCCTGATGATCGACATCGATTTTTTCAAACCCTACAACGACAACTATGGCCACGGGGCGGGAGACGACTGCCTGCGCCGGATCGCCAAAGCCCTCAAGGACGCCCTGCGGCGTCCGGGGGATTTCGTGGCCCGGTACGGAGGGGAGGAGTTCGCCGTCCTGCTGCCGGAGACGAACCGCGAAGGCGCGACCACCACCGCCCTGGAAATTCGAACGGCGGTGAAACGGCTGGGCATCAAACACGAATACTCCGAAGCGTCGGACACCGTCACCGTCAGCATCGGCGCCGCCTGCGTGGTCCCCGATAAAGACAGTTCGCCCAGATCATTGATCGATCTGGCGGACGGGATGCTCTATAAGGCCAAGCTGACGGGACGGGACCGGGTGATGGCGTAGGGAGCGGTCAGCCCGGCCTGACCTGCGCCACCTCCCCGTCGGTCATCTTCGGCAGTTCGCTCGGGTCGAGTTCGAACAAGGAGTTGGGCGTGCCGGCGGCGGCCCAGATGACGGTGTGGCGCAGGAGGTCCTCGTCGATCCACGCGCGGATGGGTTCGGCGTGGCCCAGGGGCGGGATCCCGCCGATGGCGAAGCCGGTGCGGTCGCGGACAAAATCGGCGTCGGCCTTGCCGATGGGTTCGCCGGCCAGGTCCCGGAGCCGTTTTTCATCCACCCGGTTGGCCCCGCTGGCGATGACCAGGAGGGGATCGCCCGAGGTTTTCCCTTTGAAAATGAGCGATTTGGCGATCTGGGCCACGTCGCAGCCCACGGCTTCGGCCGCCTCTTTGGCGGTGCGGGTGGAGCCCGGGAGTTCCGCGACCTTGAAAGAGAATCCCCGGGCCGCCAGGGCGTCCTGGACCCGCCGGGCGCTTGGGCTGAGGGACGATTCGGTCATGGCGCCTCCGTTTTCCCGGCCGCCGCCGGCGCGTTCAATGTCGTCGCCGCATCCGTCAGCCCGAGCCGTTCCAGGGTTTCGGGCTTTGGTTTTCCGTCCTCATCCCATCCCCTCAGCCCGTAATAGTCCGATACCAACCGATCCATATCGTCCTGGGAGATTCGGTGGCCGGCCTGGGGTCCGCTGGGGAGGGGCTCCGCCATGAACCGCTTGGGGATGGCGTCCTCGCGCCGGGTGAAGCCCTCCCGGATGTTGAACAGGCGGACCAGGTTCCAGATCCGTTCGCCCAGGGTCTGGAGGTCGTCCGTGGACATCCGCCGGCCCGTGGCCGCCGCCAGCAGGTCCAGGTAGGTGGGGCGCTCGATGCCGTACTGGGCGAAGTCGCATTTGACCAGGGCGTCCAGGGCCGCCAGGTCGTTTTGCTTCTCCACGACGATCTCGGCCTTTTTTTCCAGCCCCAGTTGGGTGATCGGTTCGCCCTTCCATACGCCTTCGACCTCGTCGAGAATGGGAAATGCCCGCTGGTGGCAGCCGCCCCGGTCGGCGGTGGCCGTGGCCAGGGCCATGCCGGGCACGCCCCGGGGACCCCAGGCGGGGTATTCCAGTCCCTTGATGTGGATCGCCATATCCGGCGCCTCGCCGCCCAGGACCTCGGCGGCGCGTTTGACCCCTTCTCCCAGGAGTTCGCCCAGCCGCCCTTTCCGGTCCGCGATGAGATCCAGCAGGTGGTCCGCCGCCGGGACGCTGCCGAAGGCCAGTTCGACGCCGCCCGTCTCTTCCGGGCCGATGACGCCTTTCTCGAAAAGTTCCATGGCGAATCCGATGGCGCCGCCGGCGGACATGCCGTCGATGCCCATGGCGTCGCACCGGTGGGCCAGATGGGTCACGGCCCGGATGTCGGAGATCCCCAGGTTGGACCCGAGCAGCCCGAGTAGTTCGTATTCCACGGCGTCGGAGACGATGCCGGCGTATTTGCCGGTGCGGATCTTTCCCATCTTGGAGCATCGGATGGGGCATCCGGCGCAGGCCAGATCCCGCTGCCACAGCTTTTTCCGCTGGGCCTCGGGCCCCAAGCCGTCGGCCTTGTCGAAAACGCCGTCCCGGTAGTTGCGAACCGGCAGCAGCCCGGTCTCGTTGGCGAAGGGGATCGATCCGGCGGTGCCGTCGAGGGTGAAGGGGCCGATGGTCTCCTCGTTGAGCTGGGAACAGGCCGTTTCCACCGCGGTCTTGAAGGCGGCCATGTCCGCCACGGCGACGGGCCGCGTCCCCCGAATGGCGACGGCCTTGAGGTTTTTGGACCCCATGACAGCGCCGGCGCCTCCCCGCCCGGCCTGGCGGTTGTATTCGCAGGCGATGAGGGCGTAGCGAATCCGTTGCTCTCCGGCCGGGCCGATGCAGGCGACCTTGACCGTGGGGTCCGCCAGTTCCGCCTTGAGGGCGTGGTTGGTCTCAAAAGTATCTTTGCCCGCCAGATGGGCCGCGTCCCGGATTTCCACCCGGTCGTCGTCGATCCAGAGATAAACCGGCGCATCGGCCTGGCCCGTGAAGATGAGTCCGTCGTATCCGGCGTATTTGATTTCCGGGCTGAAATGGCCGCCGAAATAGGAATCGAGGAACGTGCCGGTCAGGGGCGATTTGGTGACCACGCACCCGCGCATGGCCGGGGCCCGGGTGCCGGTGAGGGGGCCGGTCATGAATAGCAGCGGGTTGTCCGGTCCCAGGGGATCGCATCCGGGCGGCGCCAGATCGTACAGCAATTTCGCCCCCACGCCCTTGCCGCCGACGAACCGGCGT
>JAABTM010000488.1 GCA_011389855.1 Desulfobacteraceae bacterium | reverse complement strand
CGATCTGCTCGGGCAAATCCACCCAGATCCGGCGGGCCGGGGCCTACCTCCGCGACCGGTCCGTTAACGTCCACCTGACCCGGGAGCCCGGGGGCACCCCCATCGGGACAAAGATCCGGGCCCTGCTCCTGGACCCGGAAAACCAAGACCTCGATCCCCAGGCGGAGCTGCTCCTCTACATGGCCGACCGGGTCCAGCACGTCAAAACCCGGGTGCGGCCGGCTTTGCTCAAGGGGTCGGTGGTCCTGTGCGACCGGTATTTCGACGCCACCGTGGTCTACCAGGGGGCGGGACGGGGGATCGACGCGGCCCTGATCCTCGACCTCTATCGGCTCCTGCTGGGCGCGTTTAAACCCGATCTGACGCTGCTCTTCGACCTGCCGCCCCGCGCCGGCCTGGCCCGGGCCTGGGGGGAGGTCGAATCGGGCGGCCGCGGCATTCAGGAGACGCGGTTCGAGAAAGAAGCCCTGGCGTTTCACGAAGCCATCCGGGCGGGCTATCTGGCCCTGGCCCGAAACGAACCGGATCGATTCCGGGTCATCGACGCGTCCCGGCCGATAGAAGCCGTCTGGGACGCCGTCCGACCCCATCTCGACCGGATAGGGGAACCCTCATGAGTCACACCATCCTAGACGCCATCGGCGACACGCCGATGGTGGAGATCCGGCGCCTCAACCCCAACAACCGGGTCCGGCTGCTGGCCAAGCTGGAGTATTTCAACCCCGGCGGGTCCATCAAGGACCGGCCGGCCCTGGCCATGATCGAGGCCGGCGAGCGATCCGGCGCGCTGACCCCCGACAAGACCGTCATCGAGGCCACCTCCGGCAACACCGGCATCGGCCTGGCCCTGGTCTGCTCGGTCAAAGGGTACCGGCTGCTCCTGGCCATGTCCGAGGCCGCCAGCATCGAGCGGCAGAAAATTCTCAGGGCCCGGGGCGCGGATATCCTCCTGACGCCGGGCCATCTGGGCACCGACGGCGCCATCGAGGAGGTCTACCGGCTGGCCCGGGAGAACCCCGACCGGTATTTCATGGCCGACCAATACAACAACCCCGCCAACTGGCAGGCCCACTACCACGGCACGGCCCGGGAGATCTGGGAGGGGACCGGCGGCCGGATCTCGGCCCTGGTCGCCACCATGGGGACCACCGGCACCCTCATGGGCCTGTCCCGGCGGCTCAAGGAGTACAACCCCGGCATCCGCGTCATCGGCGTGGAGCCCTACCTGGGCCACAAGCTCCAGGGCCTCAAGAACATGAAGGAGGCTTACTGCCCCGAACTCTATGAAAAAAACCGGCTGGACGAAAAGGTCAACATCGACGACGAGGAGGCCTTCGAGATGACCCGCCGGCTGGCCAAAGAGGAGGGCCTTTTCGTGGGGATGAGCAGCGGCGCGGCCCTGGTGATCGCCCTCCGGGCGGCCGCCGAAATGGCCGAAGGGACGGTGGTGGTGATCTTCCCCGACAGCGGGGAGCGCTACCTCTCCACCCCGCTGTTTACGGTCCGGGAAAAGGTCGATCTGAAGCTTTTCAACACCCTGACCCGGAAAAAGGAGGTCTTCCAGCCCATGACGCCGGGCAAGGCGTCGGTTTATTCCTGCGGACCGACGGCCAACGCCCGGCTCCATCCGGCCGACCACCGGCGGTTTCTCTTTTCGGATCTGCTCTGCCGATATCTCGAATACCGGGGATACGCGGTGGACCATGTCATGAACATCACCGACTTCGACGACCGGACCATCGCGGGATCGGAAGCGGACGGCTCGGAACTCACCGAGTTCACCGACCGCCACATCGCCGCTTTCAAAGAGGACCTCGATTTTCTGGGGGTCCGGCCGGCGGCCCACTATCCGAGGGCCAGCGAGCATGTGGACGACATGGTGGCCCTGGCCGAGCGTCTGGCCAAGCGGGGATACGCCTATGAAAAGCTCCGGTCGCTTTACTTCGACATCTCCCGGTTTTCCGACTACGGGCGGCTGTCGGGGGTGGACCTGGACAAGATCAAGCTGGGGGCCACCGTCGACCTGGACGAGTACGAAAAAGACAACCCCCGGGACTTCACCCTCCTCAAGCGGGCCCGGCTCTCGGAACTCAAGCGGGGGATCTACGTCAAAACCCGCTGGGGCAATGTCCGGCCTTCCTGGCACCTCCAGTGCGCCGCCATGTCCATGAAATATCTGGGGGAAAGCTTCGACATCCACACCAGCGGCCGGGAACTGGTCTTTCCCCACCACGAAAACGAGATCGCCATCGCCTCCGCCCTCACGGGAAAACCCCTGGCCCGGTATTGGCTCCACTGCGACCGGGCCCTGGTGGACGGAAAAAAGCTGGCGGAAAACGAAGAAGGCCCCACCCTTGAGAGTCTGGCCGACCGGGGCTATTCCGGCAAAACCGTCCGGTACTGGCTCCTCTCCACCCACTACCGGAAGCCCGTGGCCTTTTCCGGGGAACGCCTGGACGCGGCCGACAGCGCGCTGAAACGGCTCAACACCTGCATCCGGGCCCTGCTCAACATCCGGGGCGGGGTCCCTTACGCCGAACTGGATCAGCTTCTCTACGACATCCGGCAGGGGTTCGTCACGGCCATGGACGACGACCTCAACATCTCCGCGGCCCTGGCCTCGCTCTTCAAAAATGTCCGGAAGATCAACCTGCTGATCTCCCAGGGGGGAATCGATCCGAACGGCGCGGAAAAGGTGCTGACCGCTTTCCGGAATCTCGACGCGGCACTCAACATCATGGACTTCGAACCGGTCCCCGACGACGCCAGGATCCAGGCGCTCATCCAGGAACGGGAGGCCGCCCGCCGGGAAAAGGACTGGGAACGGGCCGACCGCCTCCGGGCCGACATCGAAGCCCTGGGAGTGACGCCCCGGGACAGCCAAATCGACATCAAACCCAAACCCTAATTTTCATCGGGCCTGGTAAAAAAATCCCAGGCCCCCGCGAAGGA
>JAABTM010000194.1 GCA_011389855.1 Desulfobacteraceae bacterium | reverse complement strand
GCCACTTTTTCGCCACAGGTCGATTTCCATGAGATACCCGTCGAACGCCTCGAACGGATCGATTTCGCCTCCAAGCCACTCTGTTTTAAACCGGTCCCTGATGCCGGACAGGCGTGCTTCGGCGGTGGAAAACGCCAGATATCCGTCGGCCCATTTCGCCAAATCCAGGTCGATGTCGGCCACGTCGATGGGGCCGGCTTCGTAAACCAGGAAACCTTCTCTGAAATCCTTGTTCGACATGTCAGGCTCCTTTCTCCCCCGCGCCGTTGTTTCCATACGAAAAGATCTCTGGTTTCTGATGGACCGCCACCTGCCCGGCGCAGGTCGATTTTCCGCCCAGGCGATGCCAGCCCGGGGGCGCGGCGCCGCCGTCCCTCATTTCCGACAGCAGACGCCGGATGGCCGCCACCGGACCGTCCGCCTCCGGCGAGTCGGCCCGGTCCACCAGGATATCGAAATGGAACATCCCCCTGGACAGGAATTCCCCGGCGAACAGGTTCATGTTCTGAAACGAATGCTCGCATAGCTGGACCCGGTTCAACACCACGGTCGCCGCGTCCCGGACCACGGCATCGGCCACCGACACGATCCCCCGGCGCTCCACCGACCCGAACCATCGGCATCTGATGCAGTCGCAGCCGGTTTTCCGATTTTCGTCCAAACACGCCCCTTTTCCCGGCAGGCTCCGAAAACGCCGCTCCAGGGGCATGGAAAGCAGGGCCTGCCGGATGGCCTTTCCGGGAATCACAATCTCCGAAACCATCTCTCCTTCTTCCTGTATTCGCCTGCGGCGGAACACGAAGCTGTCGGGCATGTCTTCGCTGGTTTTCACCATAAAATCGAAGGGCGGCATGGCCGTGGAAACCGCCATGATCTGGCCTTCCAAAACCCCGGCTTCCACGGCGATCCGGGTCCAGGGCCGGGAAATGGCCGGCGGCGACGTGCTCAACGCCGTCCAGGCTTTATCCGAAGCCCAGGAAACATTCGCCCACCGCCACAACAGGGCCCGGTCATCGGCGTTGGCAAGATCGAGGCGCTTCCGGCGGACATGGATGGGCGTCAACCGCCCATAGCCGTAAGACCAGCCGCCGCCAATGGTTTCCACGCCCTGGGCGATCACCCAAAGCGCGGCGAGGAATTGTTCAGCGAATCCATCGGCTTCGTCCGCGTCCTCGCAAAAATAATTCGCGTCCATGCGGACCCGGTACCCCGGCGGGACCGCCTCGTCGCTGTAAAGGGCGCTGTCGGCCGCGGCACCCCATTTCCGGTCGATGCGATTGCCGTGCCGGACTTCAGCGGGGCAAATATCGGGGGACACCGGGCCATCCGACAGTTCCGTGAACGACGCCTCGCACCAGAGCGGCGAGACGCCCCGGGTCTTTGCCTCGTACCCGCCGATGCCGGCCGCCGTTTTTTCCGCGCCCGACACACGGGCCAGGGCCCGCCGGACAAGACTCGCCCAGACGTAGCCGTTGACGTGAAGACGGCCGTCGGCGGCCCTTTCGATGGTGGAATCGGTGTACACCCCGTCCATGCCGGACCGGATCATCAGCGGGGTCGTCAACTCGAATTCCGTGGAGAGTTTCACGGCGTGTCTGCAATCGCTCGGCGTCATCGGTCTTCCTCCCCTTTCTTTTCCCACAGATAAACGGCCAGGTTTTCAAGGTAGTCCCGGACAAACGTTCGCATGGCGTCCGCGCCCTTTTTGTCAAGGCGATCCAAAACCGCCACGAGCAGTTTTTCCAGCGTCTCCTCGTTTTTGGCCTGGTATTTTTCGATACGGTCTTTCAGGTTGTCGCGGATTTCGGGTTCCGAACGCCCTGGATGCAGATAATCCCGGAGCAGCCCGGCCTGGGACCGGGTGATCACCCATTGGGGCGGTTTTTCCGTGGACGGCGGCGCGGATTTGGTCTCGCCGGGGGGCGCTTCTTCTTTCGGCGACGGCGCGTCAATGGGACCGCCGAAACCCGGCCAGGCAATGACCGCGTCCGCCGCATCGGAACGGCGCAGAACCGATCCCGGAGAGATCACGAGCCGGTTCCGGCGGGGCCGGCCGAGCATGGCGTTGAACCGCTTTTCAACGCCCATGAAAATCTGGTCTCCGTGGCCCGGGGCGCGCCCGGTTTTCAGGCGGATGGGGTCGATGACCAGAACCGGTTTGTCGGGGGTCGGGATTTGTGGAACGGCGACGGAAGGAACCACGCGGCTTTCAAAAAGGGTTCCCTTGACGTCGGGATGGACCCGGCTCAACAACCGGAAAGCCTTGCCGGCAAAATCGGTTTTCGGGTCCGTCAACCGGAAAACCCCGCCGAAACACGTCCCCCGGCCGATCAATTCTTGGACGAACAAGCCGTCGTCAATGGTGGAGAACGTCACGTCCATGGCGTTTCGGAACCGCTGTTCCATTTGCGTCGGCGGCAAAATGGCCGCTCGCGGCCCGTCCGCCGTCACAAAGGTTCCAGCCGACAGGGGTTTTGTTTTTGTTCGGAAGAAATTTTCATCGTCATTGTTGAATGTGTCGTCCGGGTCCGGGGACGCGCCCCAAAGGTCCCGGACCTCGCCGTCTTCGTTGCGCAGCGTGCTCATGGGCGGCGGAAAGCCCGGGCGATGGTCTTGTGCGTCGGACGGGTAAAGGGTCGGGAACCGGAGCGTCGCCATGTGGTCCGGCTCGGGCCACTGGCCGTAAACGTCCCGATAGGCCCTGACAAACCAGCCCCTGAGCTGGTCCGCGCGTATGCAAGTCATGCCGCCCACCACCTGGGTCGAACCGCGTTCCACGGGCTTGTTCCGAAAATGGGTCAGAGCCGTCAGAAAATAGCCAAAGGCCGCGGGGACCTCCGGTTCCACGGGACCGGTCGGGGCGACCATTTCGTCATCACCCCATTCCACCGTCGCCGTTCCGCGGCCCAGCCCCCTGGACCTGGACCCGCCAAACCCGCCGAGAAACCCGGCCGCCTCGCTCACCAGGGTTTTGCAGGCCGCCATTTCCTTTTCATCGGTGAAATAGCCCATCCAGAGGTCGGCCCGGAGCACGCGGCCGGCCAGCCAGGCGTGTTCCCGCTCCACCAGCATGTGCCGTTCCACCGTTCCGACGTCTTCCCGGATGCGGATGCGCGGTTTGATCTGAAAAAAGGATTCCGGCGTTTTTCCGGTTTTATGGTCGTCGGTCAGTTCCAGGTCCGACACCCGCAGCAGGGCCTTGCCGTTTGTCCCGGGCCGGCCGAAGACCTGTTCGAGGCGGCTTTTGTCGATGCCGCCGTCCACGCCGGCAAGCCACCGGGCGGCCATGAGCAGGTCGCCGTGGACCTGGGTGTCCGGGAAAAGCGGATAGCCGTCCGCGTCCTTGAGATGGGGGTAAAACCCGAAAGGTCCCTTTTCCCCGCCGGCCGTGAACCAATACCCCCGCGCTTCGACGGTCAGGGTCCCTTTTGCCAGAAACATCCGATCAGCGCTTTGTTCCATTTCACACCCCTTCTTTTACGCTCATCAGTTCAAACAGCGTGGCGACGCGGTCCAGGGCCAGACGCCCGTTTTTCCGCAACCGCTCTTCCGTGAGAATGCCGCTGAAGTCTTTGTCGTGTTCCGACGAGGCGTGGGCTTTGAGCCATCGCTCGAATTTTTCGGGCGTTTCCCGGAGATCGATCATCCTGGAGATGATCTGGAAGCGGTGAGAACCGGAAATATGGCCGTATTCATCCCGCAGTTTCAGATAATCCGAAAGACTCAGCCGGTCCCAGCCGTCTTTTCCATGACCGCCGCGGATGAAGATCGGTTTTTCAAACGCCAGAAGCCGGTCGGTCTGGGACGCCTCCTCGCTCATGATCCGCCAGTTGACGCTGTCGCCCAGCCGTTTTGTCTTTCTCTTTGCCGCCGACATCAATTCCTCCCCCACTTCGTGAATCCGCCGAAAGGGCGTGTGGATGGAGGCGATTACAAAAGCGCCGCCAAAGCAGTAAGGGCCGGGTTCTTTATCCTGTTCCAACGCCCGCTTTTTTTGCTTCAGCCAGGATGGGTTGAGGGGGTGGTCGGCCCCCAGTTCGTTCAGGCGCCGGTCGGCCGAAACCGACAGGTTCACGGCAAAATCGAGAATGTGTTCCTCGGCCATGACCAGGCACAGGTCGTCCCCGCCGGCGATGATGACCCGAAACGGCAAATCGTCGCCTGCCGGGTTGGGAAAGGTGAGCGACAGGGCGTCGGCCAGGGCGTTGATAAACACGGCTTTCACCTGCCGGAAGGTTTCCAGGATGTCAGGCTCTTTCAGCCAGATGTTGACCTTGTTCTTCATGTTGTTGATGTCCGACAGCCAGACCGCCATCCGCCGCCGTTCCGAAGGCGATTCGTCGGCCGGCGAGGCCGTTTTTGGAAACAGGTCCTCGAAGTTGTGTGGCGCTTTCTTGTTTCGGGCGGCTTCCACTTTGTCCAGATATTTCCGATAAACATGCTGAATGGTGGTCTGGGACGCTGGATCATCCCGCGTCAAGCCGGAAAGGGAAATGGCCGCCCCGTCTTTCGCGGCCTGGCAGATTCGGCACACCCGCCGTTTATCCGCTTTTTGCTCATGAACCGCCGGGTGTTCGCCGCACTCTTCGCACAGCAGCAGGTGGGGGTTGAAGGAGACGCCGTATCCCCGAAAGGACTGTTTTTGTTTTTTCAGATCATCCATAAGGGGTTTAAGGGCGCCATTCTCGGGTTGATCGCCTGGCGGGACCAGGCGCTCGTTTTGGACAATCCCGGAAACCTGGCATTCCAGCATGGGAAACCGGGTCGATATCTCCCGGATCGCCGCCGCCCTGGCATCTTCCGCGTCTTTCCCCCCATCGAAATGCGCCGTAAACTTGCCGCCCCCCGCCACCAGGACGCGCCCGCCCCGGGTTTCGGCGATGGATGGCAGGATGATCTCGTTCAATTCCGACAAGGCGGCGCTGACCCCGGCCATGGACCAGAGCCGGTCATGCCGCAACACGGTTTTCTGAATGGCGGCGTACTGAAGCGAGAAAAAATGTTTCATTTGTGGTCCTTTCGGTTGAGTGGAAAGGCGTTGGGTTGTTGAGTGATGGTCTTTATCACATTCATTCTTCAGGGGCAACTTCCATCTCCGAATCAAAAAACCCGATCAAGTCCCGAACCGTCCCCCTAGCCCAATGCCGCAGGCCGCCGTCTTCCCATTCCCCCTGTTCCCGCCAGCGGGCCCATTCATCGTAAAACCGGACGCGGCCTTTCTTCTTCAGCCGGCACCCGTCGGTTGGGCTCGACGAGAAATCCTCCGGTCGAAGGGGGTTGTCCAGCAGGCCCAGAACGAAATGATCGATACGCGGCCGGATCGGTTCCAGGACGTCCAGAACCAGGCTTTCCCGGCCGATATAGGGCAGATGATAAAACCCCAGATAAGGATCGAGGCTCCGGATATGAACCGCCCGACGGACTTCAGCGCCGGCGATGACATAGCAAAGCGAGAGCAGGGCGTTGACCGGGTCCTTCGGCGGCCGGCGGTTCCGCCCGGAAAACCCCCATTGGGTCGGAATGATCCGGCCCAATCCCTTGAAATAGGCCGCCGCCGCCGAGCCTTCGTAACCGAGGAACTGGGAATGATCGACGGCGTCCGCTAATTTTTGCCGGATTTGTTCAATGTTTTCCGGGTATGGCGCGGTCCGATCCGGGGCGTCCGGGACTTCCAGCAAAACGGCCCTCTGCCGTTTTAGCTTTTCTTCCAGCAGCCATCGCCGGATGGCCCGGGATTTTTCCGGGTCCTGGGTCGCCCGGTATTGGCCGATGCGTCGATTGACGTTGGCGCCCAATCCCGCGCCCATATAAGCCACGGCGCCCCTGCCTCGGGAAGACAGCAGTGTCGCCGGAATATTCCGGTCCGCCAGCGCCCGCCATACCTCGCAGGAGACCATGGGCCGGCCGATGACGATCACCTGCCGGATCATGTTCAGCGGGATGTTTTCGTGCCGGGAACCCGGCCGGTCCACCCGCAACACCCCCGCGTCGATGCGCGCCACAAGTCGTTTTCGATCAAGAATGACGGTCAGTTCGGACATAATGCCTCCTTTTTTTCTACCCCGAAGGGGTTAAACATACCAGACCGGGGCAACGCCCTGGGCGTCTTGTCGCACCCTTTCAGGGCAAAATCCGCAACCCGCAACTCACGCCCCCCTCCTCAACAGCCGCTTCAGCCACCCCTGATTCCCCGGCTTTCTCTTGGTCCGTACCGGCGGTTCCCGCTTCTCCTCGAAATGGGCCGCGGGCAGGTCGGTGAGCGGGTTGGGGCCGTTGGTCCAGACTTTGGCGGGATGGGCGATGGGGTAAGCCCGCAAATCGTCCTCTTTGGGATTCATAAACTTGGCGATGCGATCCAGGAGCCGCTCCACCTGAGCTTCGGTTCCACAGACGAGAAACACCGATTTCTGGGCGTGAACACCTTCCTTTTTGAACCGGTAATGGATTTTCGCCAGTCGCTTCTGATCGGCGATGTCGTAGGCCACCATGTACCACCCTTTTCGGATCATTTCGTCCTCATTGGATATGCCATGCGGTTTTCGATGTGGCGTCCCTGCCCAACCCACGGTGAAGCACTTTCCGGTGGGGCTCGATCCAGGCCATCATCAGGGAGTCGGTCTTTTTCTCCACCACATCCCCCAGTTGAATGAACAGTTCCTGGGCCTGATGCCAGGAGAGGCGGCATTCATGGACCGATTTCTGGCCGTCGATGCGCCAGTTTTTCAGAATTTTGTGGACGCGCCGGCGAAGCTTGTTCTTGCTGATGTCATAGGCGACGACGATGGGTTTTCCATTGCTCATCGGGCGGCTCCTTTCCCTTTCGGATCAGTGAATCGGTGGCGCCGAATGCGGGGAAGCCGTTTGCCCAGAAACTGGACGTTCGGTCCCGCCAGGGCGATCCGGGTCTTTTCCGGGTGGAGGTTCAAATCGAGCTTTTTAAGAGATTTGTCCACGAACGCCAGTCCGTTTTCCGCGTCCTTATGGGTTTTGGCGAAGACCAGGAAATCATCGGCGAACCGGACAAAGGGCAGATTGTTGGCCGTCAGGGCGTTGTCGAATTCGGTGAGATAGAGATTGCAAAGGAACGGCGACAGGACGGACCCCTGGGGTATTCCCCTGGCCTGGGAGAGAAACCCCCGGCTTGGGGTCCCCACATCCAGCCATTTTTTGATCAACTGGACGATTTTCGGGTCCCGGACCAGGGACTTGACCTGCTTGATCAGCGGGCCGTGGGGGATCATGTCGAAGTAGCTCCGGATATCGGCGTCGATGACCCATTCCATGCCGCATTTCATGAATTCGGCGCATTTGGACAGGGCCATTTCGATGTTGCGTTTCGGGCGATAGCCGAAGCTGTTGGCGTGGAAAACGGCTTCGCCGAGGGGTTCCAGAATGGTCAGAACCGCCCGTTGGGCCACCTTGTCCCGCAACGTGACGGCGGAGATGATCCGCTGACCGCCGTCTCCCTTGTTGACCGGGAAAAACCGGACGGGTTCGGGTTGATAAACGCCCCGCCGAAGGTCCTCCGAGAGTTGCAGCAGGTGGTAGGCCAGATGGGGTTCCATGTCCTCCCGGGGCATCCCGATCTTCCAGACCGCCCGGTCGTTCCGGTGTTTTCGCCAGGCCCTGTTCAGGATTTTGGGCGAAGACGCCTTTTTGAGAATGTCCGACATGGAACCTCCTTCTTTGTTTGAATGGTCCTGAATCCTTGCAAACGGATCTACAGATGGCGAAGAACGATTTCCAGCACCTGCCGCCGGGTCAGCGAAGTCCCCCGCCTGGGAGATCCGATGATGGCGCTTCTGCCGCCCCATCCCGTCTCCAGCCGGTCGAAATGGGGCTTTAAATGGATGACATCCGCGACCCTGGACGCGATGGTATATTTAGGGGCCGGCGGCGTGCCGAAGGCCGGATGAAACATGATCACGATGTGGCAACCGGCGGCATACAGTTGCCCTCTGCCGCCGAAGGCGTCGGTTTCGACAAAACCGAGCGTCTTTCCGCTGTTCGTTTGAAAAAAGATGGTCTTCGCCAGGATGCCTTGATTTTTCCGAAGGTTTTTCGCCTTAACCGTCCGGTAGGCACGCCAGGGCGCATGATCCGGCATGGATTGAAATGGATCGAAGTTGAGGTTCAGGACATCCCTAAGTATCTCCATTCCTTTTATAAATTGCTTTAAAGGGCGAAGCTCCGTCAGCAGCATTCCGGAAAAGATCGCGGACAGAGATGGAAAAGGGATGGGATCCACGGGATGCCGGCATTCATCCACCAATCCCACATATTCCGCAAGACGAACCAGCGGCGCCTGTCGGGTAGGGTTTAGCCGCAACGCCTGTAGACATGCCGGCGGAAAATCGGCGCCTGGGACATGGTGGTCGAAATTGTTCAGGGTCACCCCACCGGCGCCGCCGCACTCGATGCACAGAACCGATGGATCATCCAGGGCTGATTTCGGCGCATTTCCCCGGACAGGGACGATCTCGTCTCCGGCATCGGCCTCCATGATCAGGGCCGTCAGGCAAGTGTCCATATCCGCCTTTTGGAAAAACACTTTCAATGCAAATCCCCTCCGTATTCTGAGTTCTGGAAGTTGACGCCGTTTGAATATGCATCCCTGATGCCAATGAGACCGGCAAGGGATTCCAAAAAATGTATTCTTCTTTATTTAATTTATTTTACAGATGTTTAAGGAGACGATACGCTCTGATCTCTTCCGAGAAGAAGTGCAAAGGGGACGGGGATTGAGAATGCGGAATCGAAACCGGCGTTTTGGGGTTGAAACCCCGGTTTCGATTCCACGGGGGATGGGAGATTTTCCAAACCGGCAATGGCCAATCCGGTGGTCATCCGTTTGCGCTTGACACGGTTTGCGGTTTGGACAAGACTGATGTCCAGGGCGTCAAAAGCTCAGAGCCTGTCGGAAAACCGTAGACTTTGGTTACAGAGGGTTTCGGTACTCCGAACTTGTTCCATGCACCTGGTATAGCAAAAAAGGAATGCAAATAGATGGACCTCCATGTGTTGTTGATGGGCATCGTCATTTTCATCGCCCGGGTCTGCGATGTCTCCATCGGGACGGTGCGGACCCTCGTCACTGTCCAGGGGCGGTCGGGCGTCGCGTTTTTTTTGGGGCTTGGGGAGATCACCCTCTGGCTGGCCGCCGCCTCGACCGTCATCACCCAGGTCAAGGACATCCCGATCCTGGGGGCTTTTTACGCCCTGGGGTTCGCCACCGGCAATTTTCTGGGGATATGGCTGGAGCGGAAGATCGCCTTCGGATCCCTGATTCTCAGGGTGATCACCGCCGCGAGGGGCAAGGATATGGCGGACGCCCTGCGGGAAATGGGCCAGGCGGTGACGGTCTTCACCGGCGAGGGGCTCAAAGGAACCGTCAAGGAACTCTACATCGTCTGTCGCCGCCGGGATCTGAGGTGGATATTGCCCCTGGTCAAGGAAAAGGACCCGGAGGCCTTCTACATCACGGAACGGGCGGGGAGCGTCAACAAGATCCTCCGTCCCGTCGCCGTGCCCGCCACGGGCTGGCGGGCGGTCTTCAAGAAAAAATAATCGTCACTGTACGGGACAAAAATTCGATATTTTATGCATAAGAAGTTAAAATAATAGGTATATTTGACACATGAACGGTTTTGCGTTATTTTGTGTTGGTAAATCATATCCTTAGCTTGACAGGAGGTCCAACATGAAAATGGTCGCAAAACTCACGGTGATATTGAAGTCAGTTCTTAAATGGAACAAAGCAAGAATTGATCTGATCTCCTCCTTTCTCATCGCTTTAATAATGGTTCGAACGGTAAATCTAACCGAAATCGCCTCAGCCATGCCGGGAAAAGCCTCGCAAAGCTCAAAATACCGACGTCTGAAGCGGTTTTTCGAACAGTTTGAGGTTTGTTACCATTCAATTGCCTTTCTGGTTGTCAAACTGCTCCCGATTTCGGATGAATCGTGGGATCTTTCAATGGATCGAACGAACTGGAAACTTGGGAAAAAGAACATTAACCCGCTGGTCATGGGCATTGTCCATCTTGGCGTTGCGTTTCCTATCCGGTGGATAACTTTTTCAAAACGAGGAAATTCCAACACCAAAGAAAGAATGTCTTTGATCGATTGGTTCATCAAAGTTT
>JAABTM010000487.1 GCA_011389855.1 Desulfobacteraceae bacterium | reverse complement strand
CTCGTCCGGTGTTGGGGCCGCCGGCGGTTTGGGGGTGGAGTTTGACGCCGGTTCCGCCGGGGGCGAGCCGCCAATTTGGAGAAAGGGGAATGAGGCCGTCGCAGTAGGGGCAGGTGATGGTTCGGGACCAGAGGTAGCCGTCTGGTCTGTAATCTTCCGATTCCTCGGCAGGAAAAGCCCAGGATAATTTTTCCCGAACCCTTGTGGTAAAGTCAGCGCCGATTCGTTCCAGCTCCGATAAAATTTCGAGACCGTTTTTCAGTGGAAAATCAACGGTCGCTTTTTCAATCAAGGATGCGACGGGATTGAGGTCATTGGAAAATGTGCTGAGGCCCAACCGGACGGATTCAAAAGGAATGCTGCCGCCTCCGGCCGTGGGATCGAGGATGGCCGGTGATTTCAAACCAATCCGTGACGATTCGTAACGCAGCCAATCCTTTTCTTTTCTGGAAATTGTATACGTGAACGCCCTCGGATAGCCATAGGCGTCTGCGCCCAAGCGCGTGCCATCCCGGTTTGCCTTCGCAATCCGAACTTTTGCCGCAATAGGATCCCCATGAATCCCCAACGCCTGCATGAACATATTCCGATCCGCATCTTCCGGCAGAATCGACGCCATGATGGCCGCCCGGGACGCCACCAGCGGCCGTCGCGCCCACCAGACGTGGAGGTAATAGGTCGGCGGAAGGGCCGTCATGGAGCGGCGTTCACGGGAGCTTTCTTCGCCGAGTTCGGCAATGGGCAGCCAGGATTCGATCAGGCGGCGGGTCATGGGCATCTATCCTTTATTTTTGCGAAACAACTTCAACCTCTTGCTTCAACCGCCTGACCTCTTCGAGGCTCAAGTTCGTGGCCTGGGCGATCTGTTCTTCGGTCAACGCATTCAGCAACAGCAGGTTTCGGGCTGTTCCTCTCCTGCCGATATCGATGCCCTCTTCTATGCCGACTTCTTTAATGGATTGAAGCATTTTGGCCTCCTTAAACATTGGGTTTTCGCCGATGATTTCCCGGAACTTTTTTTCTTCCTCCGGGTCAAGTTCAAGGCTTTGTTGAATCAACGAATACAGCACCGAGCGCTTCGGCCCCTGTTCGACGCTGGTGATGCCTTTTATGGCTTTGGCCTTGATCAGGGGCCGATCCTTTTTCGGATAATCCGTCAGCGGCAAATACGCGGCGGCCAGGGGATTTTCGGCGGCTTTTTTCTCGAATTCCGCCGCCGGAATGTGCTTGAGCTTGATCAGCCGGTATGTGAACTCGTTGATCGGATAGCCGCATAGGGAAATGGTGTATGTGTCCTTGACCGGCTTTCGCCATTTCGCGGGGTCCGTAAACATGGCGATGGGAAAAATCGTCTTTTTGAACTTAAAAAACACGCCGCAGAAACAATGGAACATTCGCTGGTTGAAGGCATCCTGTTTCTCCCCCTGCTGTTCCCAGTGGATAAAAATCTGCTCTTCCATCCCGTCCAGCAGAACGTCCACAAGGATCAACGCGTCGGTGATTCTCTGCTGGTCTTCGCCGGACAGCTTTTCCCCGTCTTTTTCAAACAGCGCGATCAGCTCCTTATCCAAAAAGCGAGCGGTCTCAAACCTTATTTTATCCACCAGATCGGGGAAAAACAATTCAAAATATTCCCGGAGAAAGAGCGTCAGGGTCTCTTTGTGCCGAAGGTCGAATCGGTTGCCGGTTTGTTTCATGACCTCTCCTCCATTTAGAGCCTGTCCGAAAACTGTAGATTTTGGTTCCAGGCAAGGCCGCAGCGCTTTTTCAACCGCAGGAATAGTGGGACTATTTCGAGGATTGAAAAAGCGCGAGAACGCAGCATGGGGCCAAAAGGTGCGGTTTTCGGATAGGCTCTTAAGCCTTCGGATCGATGAGCAAATACCGCAGCGCCATCAGCACCCGCCGGGGATATTTCCGGTGCATGGCCATACCCAGCCAGTAGGCCGCCTCTTCCCTGCCCATGGCCTCGATGCCGTCGGTGACTTGCCGCATGTTCTTCCGGCTCCGCATGGGCGCGAGGACCCGGAACAGCAGCCCCAGGTTGAGGGCCAGGTCTTCGTCCAGCGGGTACTTTTTGGGGCCGTCGTTGAGTCCGCCCAGCCGTACCCCCGCCTTGGCCAGTCGTCGCAGAACCCGGTGCTCCACCAGGGCCAGATTTCGGCCCCGGAGACCGGCGATCCGGACCGGTCGTTTGATGTGCTGGGTCCCGGACGATGGCGCCTGCCAGACTTCCAGTTCGAGGTTGTCGGGTCCCAGGCTCTTGGCCCGCAGTTCGTAACGGGGCATGCCGGATCGCCCGTCGGCCGGGGCCATGCCCGGCAGCGGGGTCATGCGTCCCCCTTGGCCGTTGCGGCCACATAGACCGCGCCCGTTCCGAACTTGGAGAGCCGTTCGGTCAGCTTTTCGGGCTCGTCCCCGGCCAGATCCAGCCCCTCGGTAAAGTCGATGCGGAAGGAGACCGTCACATCCCTGTCCGACGCGGCCCGCAGTTGCGGGTCGAGGAAATCCTTGACCGGCCTGGCGTCGTTCACCGTCCCTTTGAATTCCAGGCTGAGTTCGCTTCCCTCGGCCGTTTCGTAATCCCCCATGATCTCCACCGCCTTGTCGCTTTTGGGAATCGATCCCGCCGGCCCCAGCAGCTTGAAGCCGTCGCCGGGATCGAAGATCTTGAGATGGAGGGAGGAGATCCGGCCGAATTTCCGGCTCCGGGCCGTCTCCCAGATCATGGCGAGGGCTTCTTTCAGGACGGCTTCGGCGATGACCGTCTTTTCCGTGGGCGGGGATTGCGGCCCCTGGCCAGGTCCCGAACCCGATCCAGGCTCTCCATCGCCGGGCTCTTCACCGCCGCCGCCATCTCCTCCACTTTCCGTTCCGGTGTCCTTCCCTTCATCCGGTCCGGTTTCGGGAGGCGGGGGCGGAGGCGGAGGCGGCCAGATCCCGTTCTCTTTCGCGTAAG
>JAABTM010000193.1 GCA_011389855.1 Desulfobacteraceae bacterium | reverse complement strand
GTTCATGTCCTTGAACCCGTAGGCGTCGCTGTCTTCGCTGTCCGGCTCGCATTTTAGTCCTGACCGGGCATAGCGCACATCCAGGTTGGGATTGAGGGTATAGGTGAGGCCGTCCATGACGAACCGGTCGATGAAAATGGAACCGCCGTCGCTCTGGTTGCGGAAGACGTAAAAGTGTTTGCCGTCCGACAGGGCTTTGAACCCATAGATGTTGTTGCCGGCGGTGTCGTACAGGTAATTGAATCTGGCCTCGGCGACATTGTGGGCCGAAACGCTCGGATCGGTTTCCAGGGCGGGGAACGACAGCGTCTTCACCTCGCTCCAGCCGCCGTTGTCATGTTGCACCCGGTAGCTCAGTTCGGTGGTCGAACTCTGGAACAGGTGGATCAAGCGGCCCTGGTGACGCACAAGGATGGGCCGGGCGAAGTTTTCGGGGTAGTTTTCGCGGAATCGTTTGGTGTCCGCATGGTGATCGTCGAGAACGAGGAAGTCAACGTCGTCTATGCCGTCGGCACTGAAAAGACTCGTTCAGAGCATGTCCCGTGTGTATTTCCCGACCCGAAGGCTGGCAAGGCCGCCGCCGTTGCTGCGCGTATTGTCGCCGTCGGAGAGGATTTCCTGGTCCCCCCATTTTTGCGGCTCGCCGTTGGCGTTCAGGTTCCAGGCCACCTGATAAACGTTTTTTCCCCCATATGAGTTGTACCATGGATGGCCGCTTAACTTCTCCTGCTTGTGGCCGGCGGAATAGACCGCCAGTTCGGGCCGTCGATCCAGGTCCAGGTTGACCAGCTCCAGTCCCACGCCCGTCGGCCGCCATCGCGTATCATGACCCGATATAGAATCGGCGTCAATAAAGGGAACCGGATGCCAATCGTCATCCACACTGCTGTATTCGCCGTTTTCGTCCAAATCCCAGCAAATGATATAAAATCGTTCTTTGACGCCATCTCCATCAGATGGACTAGAGCCTTCGCCCCATCCTAAGACCAACTCCGGCCGGCCGTTGTCGTTGAGATCCCCGACAGCCGCTCCCGCGCCCCAGGTGGTTTCGTGCAGATCCAGATCGACGTAATAGGTTTCCCACCGGTCGATGGACAATTCGTCGGACCCCTCGGAGACGCTCACGTCGAAAGCCACGGCGTACCGGAACCGGTCTTCCCTGCTCCCGGGGGCGTCGGTCCAGGCGAAGATGAGATCGGGAACGCCGTTGCCGTTGATATCGGCCGCGGCGGCCCCCAGGCCCGTGGTTTTCTTGCCGAGGTTGTTGTCGGGTTCCGGTCTCACTTTGTGCATTCCGCCCCACTGGGCCGTTTCGCGGTCCTCGACATTTTTCGCCAAGTGGTAGGTGATCCAGTCGTAATCGCCGTCGGGGTCTCGTCCTTTGTCGATATTGGCATGGATCAGTTCAAGGCGCTCGTCGTCGTCCAGGTTGACGGCGACCACGGCGCTTCCCTTGGAATTGCCGTTGGCCTCGGTGTCGGGAATCGTTATCGCGCCCGCGGGCGCGATGGACCACGACAGGGATAAAAAGGCGAATGCGGCAAACAGAATACAGCGTTGTCTAAACATGGGGTTTTCCCTCCTTTCGTTTTGAATGAATGCATGGATCATATTCGTCCATGGGTCATATCCGTCCATGGATCATTCATAGTGTATATTCCGCCGTCGCGTCAAGAAAAATATTAGAATAACATGTTGTAAATTTTAGAAAAATAGGGTAATATGGTTGAAATATTCGCCTTGTTGCAGAGAGCTGGTCTGTAATATTCTAATATTTAATGGAGGAAAAGTGATGAAAGAAGAGGAACAAGTCTCTGAAGATAAACATGAAGCCGCCTTGTTGAGCGTATTCCCGTCTGTTGAAACGGTTTCCGATTTCAAGCGGAATGATCCGGATGTTGCAAAAAACACCCTGCCGGCGTTCGCCCGTTTCGCCCACGAAAAGAGGCTGATCCCGGCCGGGACGGAGGCGGCGTTCCTGGAGCTGATCCGGGAAAGGGGCGGCCGCATGGCGGCCCAGCCGCCGCCCCCAGGGTTCGATTTCGGCGATCTCATGGACAAAATGGCCGGGGACGCCTCCGTCAATCACCTGGTGGACACTGAACTCAAACCCATCGCCCGGCGGTTCGGTTTCCCGGATGCTCAGGCGTCCATGATCAGCCGGATGCGGAAGAAATTCAACCCAAACACCCGGGCGAAAAAGAATCTGCTGCGGGTGCTGGCGTTCTGGCTCGGGGTGAACCGTCCTTACTGGGGATGGAATTATGAAACCCTGCTCACGCTGGGCGCGTTTCAACCGACGCAACCGCCGACCGATCTCCGCGACGGGGTCCGGATGGCCGTTCACGTGGCGGGCCACAACGATCTGCTGGACCCGGAATCGGTGGTGTGGTTAAAAAACGAGATGATCGGGAGCATGAAGGATCTGGACATGTTCTATGTGGACGCCGGCCAGGTGGTCGGGGCGACCACGACGGTGTACGTCAACATTCCCCGCACCCGGGGCCGCCAGGGGGATTTGACCCTCTACGCCCGGGCCCTCCGGGACGCCGTGGCCCTGGCCCACCAGATGGTGGTCCGGTGGAATCTGAGCAACTTCAGCGGGGTGGACAACCGGATCGTCATCGCCCTCGCCGCCGGGCCGTTCGTGGATCTGGAAATGTACATCCAGGCCATGCTGAAAGCCAGCCAGCCCGAGGGGGCGATCATCCGCATGACCCCCTTCGCCCACATGTGCGCCAACCTCGCGGAAATAAAACTGACGTTCAACCCCAGGCCCCGCGAGGTCGCCCTCTACGACGGCGGCGTCATGACCGTCTGGAGCGTTGACTCTTTGTGGACCCATATCTATTACGACTTCGCGCCGCCCGTCCTGGAGATCCTGCCGTCGGACCCGGCGTCCCACGGCGCGTTCAAATCCAGTCTGTTCGCGGACAATGCCGTCGAAAATCCTGCCCTGGCGGCGGTGTACAAGCACGCGCAGGACACGCTGCTGATCCTGGAAATCGCCAAAACCTGCGTGGCCAGGGGGCTTTTCCACGAGTCGGACCGGTTTTTGTCCATCATTCTCGCCAACCATCCGTTTCATGTGGCGGCCCGGACCATGCGGATCGTCGCCCGGATGAACATCGCCCTCTGCCAGTCCCGGTTTTCAGCGGCCCATATCCTCTTCACGGAGGCCGTGAACGAGGGGACGTTCATCATCGAAAACTGCCGCGTGGAAGACGAGGAACCGTTCTGCGAACTGGGCCAGGTCCATTACTGCATCGCCCGGCGGCTGTTCAATATCTTGCGGAATGATCCGGAGGAGACGGCCCGGGCCGCCGGTCTCTACGCGGATGCCGATGGGGAGCCGGACTCCGAATCAGCCCGGACCGTTTTGCGGCGACAGGTGATGGCGCATCTGAAACAGGCCAGGGACTGTTTTGAAACGGGTCGGACCATCTCTCCCAGCGGCATGGGCAACCGGTCCCTCCACTGGAGTTTCCGGATTTACGCCCTGATTCGCCTCCTGGAGACCGACGGGCGGGCCTTCGAGCCGGCGGATCGACCCGACCGCCCCCTGACCGACCGCTTCGACATCTTCCGGGGGACGGCGAAAGAATTCTCCTGCGCCCTCGGGTGGACGGGCGAACTGCCCGAAAACGGAGGGGATTATTCGGAAGCGGGGGAGACTGAACTGTTCACGCGCATCCTGTCGGCCTTCGAACTGTACGACAACGCGGTTCAACTGAGAAGCTACGGGGCAAACGTCAAATACGCCTTCGCCATCCTGCTGTTCGACTTCGCGCCCCGGTTGACGGTGGGGTTGCTCAAAATGATGCTGGCATGGCTCTCGGAGTCTGAAAACCAGGTGCGGGAATTGCGGTCCCGGAAATCGAAGATCCGAACCATCGTCACCTGTTACTCCCAGATTCAGCCCGCAGATATGCTCTTCGACCGGATCCGGGAAACGATTCGGTTCATAAAGGATCGCTATGCCGGGGAACTGGAACGTCCCGACGATCATGTGGTTGAAAGCGGCCGGGAGTTCAAGTTCACGCTGAAGAATTTCACAGAGGAAGTCTTTCCGAAACGGCCGTTTTTTTGAATGCTTCTTCGTCGTTCCTCAATACGGCGGCTCCGCCGGCCCGTCGTACCCGCACATGCCCATCCGGGGCGAATTAACCATGGGCATGAGGGGGCCGTACTCGTCGTGGGGATGATCCTTGGCGTCTTCCTCGCACAGCAACCCGGTTTCGTCCTCTTCAATTTGGCATTCCATGCACAGATATCGGGCAGGCTTGTCGCATTCCATGCAGGGATATTCCGGCGGATGGTTTCGGGCCATGAGGGCGATGGGATGTTTCGCGAGAGGCCGGCCTTCCCGGACGTCGGCGACTTCCACCATGGTTTCCGACGATGTGCCGAAGTCATAGATGTGGAGCAGCTCCGCCGTCTCGCTGAAAACATCCCCCGCCTTTTCGTCCCTCTCCAGTTCCGGATCCCGATAGGCCGCCTTGCCGGCGAAAAACGTGCTCATGTGGCCGCAGCACTCCAGCCAGATGGCCCGGAGGTATCGGTCCAGGTCTTCCAGTTCGGCCGATCCATTCATTTCCAGGTGGAGCCAGTAATTGTTCTTGTCGCAGGCGTCGTAAACGACCAAATGATAGAGCGGCTGGGACTTCCGTTTCGATGCATCGGCTTTCTGGATCGCCTTTTTCCGGTCGGGGCAGGCGGCGAGGTGTTTCTTCATTCCGGCGCGGGTGTAGTCTTTGCCGCAGAAGGCGCAGGCGCCGCGGTTCTGTTTCTGTCTGGCCATATCGAACTCCTTTCATTTTTTTGATAACCACCAATAACGGTGACATCGGCAATGTCGAGATGTATAGGGGAATTTTGACATCCTCATCATTTTGACCATCCGGTTTTACCCCTCCAGCACCTCCCGAACCTTGGCGGCGAGGTCGTTGATGGAGAAGGGTTTGTTGATAAAGGCCACGCCGTCCTCCAGCACGCCGTGGCTTGCGATGACGTCGGCGGTGTAGCCGGACATGAACAGGCATTTCATTTCAGGATGGACGCGCAGCAGTCTGTCGGCCATCTCGCGGCCGTTCATTTCCGGCATGACCACGTCGGTCAGGAGCAGGTCGACCGGCCCCGCGCCCTCGTCTTCGACCATCCGGACGGCCTCCGTCGGCGACGCGGCGGAGATGACGCGATACCCGAGGCGTTCGAGCATCATGACGGCCATCTCGAGAATGTACTTTTCATCTTCCACCAGCAGGATGGTTTCGGCGCCCCTTTCGGCGGCGGCCGGTCGGGGGGCCTTTTTCGGCCCGGCGACCGCGGACTCATGTCGCGGAAAATAGAGCTTGAACGTCGTTCCCCGGCCCGGCTCGCTGTAGACATTGACGAACCCGTTGTTTTGCTTGACGATGCCGTAAAGGGTGGCCAGACCAAGCCCCGTGCCCTGGCCGACCTGTTTGGTGGTGAAAAAGGGTTCGAAAATATTCTTCGCGGTCTCCGGGTCCATCCCGCGGCCGTTGTCGCTGAACACCATCATCACGTAATCCCCGGGCTTGACCTCCGGGCGCAGGCGGCAGTCGGCCTCGTCGAAAGAGACGTTTCGGGTTTCGATTACGACCCGGCCGACGCCGTCGATGGCGTCCCGGGCGTTGACGCTGAGGTTGGCCAGAACCTGGTCGATCTGCGACGGATCGATGTGGATCGGCCACAAATCGGCGCCCGGCCGCCAGGTCAATTCGATGTTTTCCCCGATGAGCCGCTGAAGCATTTTGAGCATCGTGTCGATGGCGGCGTTCAAATCCAGGCGTTCCGGCGCGATGGTTTGTTTCCGCGCGAACGCCAGCAGTTGCCGGACCAGGTTCGTCGAGCGCTGGGCCGCGTTCTGGATGGCTTCCACGTCGGCGCGCACGGGAAGCTCCGGCCTTAAATCCTCCATGATCATTTCGGCGTTGCCCAGAATGATGGTGAGCATGTTGTTGAAATCATGGGCCACGCCGCCCGCCAGCCGTCCCACGGATTCCATCTTCTGGGCCTGATTGAGCTGACGCTCCAGCCGCTTTTGCTCGCTGATGTCGGTGAGGTTCACCACCATGCCGCTGTGCTCGTCGCCCGACCGCTTGATGATCGCGGCCGACACGATCACGTCCAGCTCATCGCCCCCTTTGGTAAGGCGCTTGCTAGCGAATTTCGCCGGCCGGCCCGTGTGGTAGATCTTTTTCACTTCCGCGGCGGTCTTCTCCTTTTCCGCTTCGGGAACAAAGGGGATCGTCCTCCCCCTCAGCTCGTCGATGGTCCAGCCGAACACCTCGGTGAAGCCGGGGTTCAGGAACCGGGGATGACCCTGGGCGTCGTAGACCACCACCGGCGAAGGGTTGGCCTGAAGGATGCTTTTCAGACGGCTTTCGCTCTCCTGCACGGTTTCAAAGAGCCGGGCGTTCTGGATGGAAATGGCGGCCTGGGCCGCGAGGATTTCCAGGGTCTTCACCCGCTCTTCGGTGAAGATGTCCGCGAATCCGCTGTTTTCAAGGTACAGGACGCCGGTCGCATCGCCCCGGTAGACGATGGGCATGCACAGGACGGATTTGGGCCGGGCGCGTTCGATGTAGGCGTTTTGCCGCCATGACGGGTCCGCGGATGCGTCCGGGACCGCGACCACCTCCACGGCTTGCATCACCGACCGGATCATCGGCGCCGGAATGTCGGCGCTCTCTTCGACGGGCGTTCCCATCAGGGTCCGGGTGGTTTCGGGATCGAGGGTCTGGATGGCCTGGACCTTCGCGCCCCCGTCGTCGCCGATGACCAGCGCGCCCTTGTCCGCTCCGGCGTTTTCCACGGCGATGGCGATCAGTTTTTCCAGCAGCCGGTCCAGTCGCACCTCGCCGGAGATGGCCTGGGACGCCTTGACGATGCTCCGTCGGTCCAGGTGGGTTTCGGTGAGGGTGGAACTGCCGTCCGGCCTGAAGGGGTCGGACAGGAGAAATTTCGGATAGACCCCGCGCAATTGCTCGCATTTGGCCTTGGCGCCCCATTGGGTATAAAGGGCCAGGGCCTCGGACAGGTAGGTCCGGGCCGCCTTCCGCATGTTCCGCGACAGATAGCAGCGCGCCGCCAGCTCATACCCCAGGGCCTCTTCTTGGAGAAAACCGTGTTGTTTCGCTCCCCAAATGGCCGCTTCATACAGGGGGATAGCCTCCAGTTGTCCCAGTGCCCGGGCTTTTTCGGCCGCCACCAGATCGTGCTTGTGCTGAAAGTTCATGGGCGCGAATTCCGCCCACGCCGCCAGTTTCCGTTGATTGGACTCGACCCGTTCCATGGCCGCGTCCCGTTCGCCGGGCCCCAAGGCGCTGAAATGGGCCAGCCGGGCCAGGGCGTCGTAGAAGTAAAAGACCGCCACCGTGTATTTGCCTGTGGCGCCGTCGAGGTGCGGCTCCATCCGCCCGGCGTTTTCGATGGCGGCCGGGTACTCCCCGAACAGGTAGTTGAGGATGCATTTGTTCAAAAACAGATAGCACAGCGCCATCTTGTCGTTGGCGTCGGTGTAGACCGGCAGCCGGGCGGCCTCGTCGTGGACGGTTCCCGTGATCTTTGTCGGATCGGACGACGCGCCCGTCAGGTTCAAGACGGTCTGCCAGAAAATGAGGTTCCAGCAGTGGGTGTCGGTCTGATGGACGGCCTCGATGGCGCGGCTGTACCGGGCGATCTCCGCCTCGACGGCGCCGAGGGGTTCCCCCGCCAGAAACAGGTAGGCGGAATAGATGTGGGCCGAATAGGCGGCGAACTCCACGTCGCCGAGTTCCAGCCCGATCTCGTAATTTTCCGTCAGGAGGCCCAGGGACGACCGAAGGTGCTCCTTCCACGGCCGGACAAGGTCGTTGAACACATGGCCGGTTTTGGCCGCCGTCCGCCGGTCGGGGGTCCGGTCCCGGAGATCGACGGCCAGGCGGCCGAACCGGTATCCGGCGTCGATGTCCATGACGACGCCGCAGAGCACGACGCCGTAAAACACGTAAAAATAGCTCGATTCCGGAAGATTGCCGTGCCGAATGGAGAGTTCCACCTGCTTGAGGATCAGCAATACCATCAGACCCGGCGCGGCGACGAACGCGGCGGACGTGGCGGCGGCCATGATCCGGACGGCCGGCATCAGGGTCTCGTCCGTCATGGCCGGCAGGTCCACAAAGGATTCGATGGGCCGGTCCGCCAGAAACGCCGCCATATCGGCCAGGGCGCCGCCGATCGCTTCCGGGGTGGGCGCGTCCGGCATTTCGATGCCCGGTTTTTTCAGAAACGCCAGGGCCAGGGCGATGCCTTCTTTTCGGCGGTTTCGGGCGATAAGGGCCTGGATCTGGATTTCCCGGATCCGGGCCTCGTCGGCCAGGGACCGGGCGCGGTGAAGGGCCGCGTCGGCATGGCGGTCCAGGGCCGCGTAATCGCCGCACAAAAAAGCCGCTTCGGCCGCCTCCTCGAAAAGAGGGAACGCAAGGTCGACCGGGGCGTCGTCCCGGTTGGCCGGCAAAAAGCCCTGCCCGGTCGTCAGGTAGACGAGGGCCTCCCCGTAGGCGGCGGCCGCCTTGGCCTTGCGGCCGGCCATGAGATAGAGCCGCGCCAGGTCGGTCTTTTCGTCCGGGTCCTCGACGAGTTCGATGGCGTGGCGGTATTGCTCCGCGATGTCGAGGACGGCGTCCGCCGGCAAGGCGTCCTTCGCATTGCCGCGCAGCAGCCGGCCGATGTGGAGGTGAATCCGCCGACGGTCCCGCGGGTCCGCCGAGGAATAGGCCGCCTGATGGACCCGGTCGTGGAGAAATTTGAACCGGGCGGCGTGGAGGGCCCCGGCGTATTTGTAATCGTCGTTTACAGGCTGAATCAACCCCTCGCCCAGGGCCGGATTTAGCGCGGCCAGGGTCGTTTCCATGTTCCTGGTTAGAATCCGGCTCAACAGGCCCAGGTCGAACCGGCCGCCGATGCAGGCGGCCGCGCCGAGGGCGTCCAGGGTCTCCGGAGCCATCCGGCCCATCCGGTCGGCCATCATGTCGACGACATTGGCGGCGACATGCCGCTCCGCGATGCGGTCGATGCGCCATCGCCACCGGCGGCTTTGCGCGTCGCAATACAGAAGCCCGTCGTCGGCCAGCGCGTGGATGAACTGGTGGGCGAAGAAGGCGTTGCCGCCGGTCTTCTGGA
Organism: Desulfobacteraceae bacterium; assembly: GCA_011389855.1. Classification (GTDB taxonomy): domain Bacteria; phylum Desulfobacterota; class Desulfobacteria; order Desulfobacterales; family JAABSP01; genus JAABTD01. Next base: position 984 of record JAABTM010000193.1, on the reverse strand, counting down.
AGATCAATACCGCCAGCGCTTCGGTCTCGGCCGGCGGCAGGGCGAGGCTGTCCGCCAGAAGGGCGTTGATGTCGGTTTGGGTCAGCGCGTCGAGGTGAATGTCGCGGCGCCCGGCGCCGGCGGTTTCGAGGGCCGCGCGCATCTTGATCAGGGGATGCCGGTCGTCCACCTCGTTGTCCCGGTAGGCGGCGATGATCATCAGGTGCGGGATCCCGCCGTCCAGCATCAGGCTCTTAAGCAGGTTCATGGAGGCCCGGTCGCCCCATTGCAGATCGTCGATGAAGAGGATGAGCGGGTGGTCCGGGCGGCACAGTGCCCGGACGAACCGTTTAAAATAGATCTCGAACCGGTGCTGGGCCTCCGCCGCGCCCACGTTGGGCGGCTCGGGCTGAGGGCCGATGACGCGCTCCAGTTCGGGCACGACGTCGGTGATGATCCGGCCGTTTCGGCCCACCGCCGCCATGATCCGGGACCGTCGTCGTTCCAGAGTCGCCGGCGGTTCCGTCAGGAAATACCGGCACACCTCGTTGAGGGCCTGCGTTATGGCGAAATAGGGGATGTCCTTCTGGAACGGGTTGAATTTTCCTGATGCGAAAAGCCCGTTTTTTTCGGTCATGGGCTTATGGACCTCCCGCACCAGCGAGGTTTTGCCCACGCCGGAATACCCGGAGATGAACACGATCTCCGACGCGCCCCCGGCGACCCGCCCGAAGACCTCGAACAGCCGGTCGATCTCCGCGTCCCGGCCGTAGAGTTTCTGGGGGATCTGAATGGCGCCCGGGGCGTCGTGCCGGGCCAGGTCGAAAGGGGGAATGCGGCCCGCCTCCCGATACCGGCGCCTACACTCTTCGATGTCCGCCCGGATGCCGGCGGCCGATTGATACCGGTCCTCGGCGGGTTTGCTCATGAGCTTTTCAATGAGGTCGGAAACGATCCGGGGCGCCGACGGGTCGATCTCCCGCACCGGGCGGGGCCGTTTGGCGA
>JAABTM010000192.1 GCA_011389855.1 Desulfobacteraceae bacterium | reverse complement strand
GTGGTGAATGTAACTTTGGTTGCCGGTGTAAAGACCGCGGTTAGACCGGAGTAGGTTACTGTGCCTGGAACATGCGCCGTCCCTTGCTTTAAGGAAAATGTTGCCGTGCTGATCGTCAACGGGTCCATCGCCTCGGTAAAGGTCGCGGAGATTTTTTTGTTGATTGCAAAGCCCGTGGCGGCATCGGCGGGGTCTGTGAAAGTTACTATGGGCGCCGTGGTGTCCTTAGCCTCGCCGGTGGTAAACCGCCAGACATAGTCGTCCGCCAGGGCATTGCCGGCCAGGTCCGTTGAATCGGTTGTAATCGTGGCGGTATAGGTGGTGCTGGATGGAAGATCGCTATCCGGTGTAAAGACCGCGGTTACGCCGGAATAGGCCACTGTGCCTGAAATAGCCGTCGCTTTATCCGTTAAGATAGAAAATGTTGCCGTGCTGATCGTCAACGGGTCCATCGCCTCGGTAAAGGTCGCGGCGATTTTCTTGTTGGTCGCGACGCCCTTAGCGGCGTCGGCGGGGTCTGTGAAGGTCACTGTGGGCGCCGTGGTGTCCGGAGCCTCGCCGGTGGTAAACCGCCAGACATAGTTGTCCGCCAGGGCATTGCCGGCCAGGTCAGTTGCCCCGGTTGTAATCGTGGCGGTATAGGTGGCGTTGAACGCCAGATCGCTATCCGGTGTAAAGACCGCGGTTACGCCGGAATAGGCCACTGTGCCTGAAACAGGCGCCGCCCCTTGTTTTAAGGTAAATGATGTCGTGTTTATCGTTTCGGGGTCCATCGCCTCGGTAAAGGTTACGGTGAGCCTGTTGCCGATCGGTACACCAGCGGCGCCATTAACAGGGACTGTGGAACTCACCGTGGCTGCGGGTACGGGTTCATCCCAAGTTCCGCCTCCGCCGTCGTCTCCGCATCCTGTAATTAAAAAACTACCCAGAAGTAAGACAAAAACAAGATAAGTTTTCTCAGCCTTAAATGTTTTCATGAGAGTTTCTCCTTTTATGCTTGAATAGTTTATTGAAGGATAACCGCCGCCTATTTTACGATCAGATTATCCTTTAACTCGATGTTTAAGGTTTTTTTTACTGACTGAATTTGTTGACATTTTTACAACAGGCAACTTCACAGCCCTGTCAATAAATTCAACATTGTATAATTATACAGCCTCAAAAACAGGACTGCCAGAAAAAATTTTTAACATGTTGAAAACACATGTAATTTAAAGTTAATCGCAAAAAATTTGAACATCGGGTTTAATGTATTCTCCTGTACTTTCCCGGATGCGCGTCGATGCACAGGCGGTAAAAGTGGCGATCAGAAAAAGCAGCACTAGCAAATGGACAGCAAAGATTGTCCCCTGCTCTGCTCTTTACAGGGCATTCATAATCCGTGCCGACATGTTTATGCATTGCTTTTAAAAAAACGTATCTTAAGGATTTATAAGGCAATATTGATTGATAAATGTCGCCATGTTGACTATGGATTCCTCGTCATCGACGAACAGGATTTCGAGGATAAAAACAGAGCGGGAACGCCGCAGGGGTTAAAAATGCGGCGTTCGGATAGACTCTTGATTTTTCGTGTTGAAGTGATGGATGATATTCCGCCGATTACGCGGCTCGCCGCCCCTGAATGACATTAATCAGGACCACGATGATCGCGATCACCAGCAGAACATGAATCAGCCCGCCCATCGTGTAGCTGCTCACAAACCCCAGCAACCACAGAGCGCCCAGTATTATCGCAATTGTCCACAACATTTCGATTCTCCTTCTTTAAGTGATTATAAAAACTCTTCTGTCTATTTGCCCACAGCCTTCTTTAAACCGCCTGTCTTTTCCTGGACCTTTCCTTCCTGATTTTCGACTTTGCCTTCGCGTTCCAGATCACGATTGCCGACTGTTTTCCCGGCGACTTCTTTGACCTTGCCCTTGATCTGGTGCATCTTGCCGCCCGCCTTGTCTTTCGTACTCGATTTCATGACGTTCCTCCTGTTTTGTTCGGGTTTGAGTCTGTAGTGCGTGAACATCGCTATCGGAATGATCGGCGCACGGCGGATTTTTCACGGCGCTTTATTCCGTTATACCGCCATCAATAGAAGCAATATTCGCGCCATACGTTTAATATTTATTTTATATTACTGATATTTCATATAAAAATTAAATAGCCGCCTCGTGAAAAGGGCGCTGATCGCCACAAAAAAAGGTTATATTCAACCAGTGGCTGAATATGACCTTTCTGAGGTTGGCCGCAACCAGATTTCTGCGGTTGAAAAGAGCCGCGGCCTTGCCTGGAACCAAAATCTACGGTTTTCGGATAGGCTCTCAATGTTCCCTTCTTGGCTTCGCATCGGGATGGTTTTTACCCGGGGCGTACCCCGCGATGCCGATCATGAATCGCACCAGGCCGTAACACAGCCAGCTTGCCAGGCGCAGCCGAAAGGTATTGGTTCGCCAGTTTTTCTCGATAATTTGTCTCGAATCGGCTGCGATGGCCCCCATCAGGCTGCGTTTCAACTGTTTTGCAAAGGTTTCATCCTCAACCACGACATTGGCCTCCAGCGACAGCAACAGGCTGAAAGGATCCAGGTTCGAGGAGCCCACCGTGGCCCAATATTCGTCGATCACGGCCACCTTGGCGTGCATCAGGCTCTTGTGATATTCATAAATTTCGATGCCGCCGTCGAGAAAATCGCCGTACAGGGCGTAGGAGGCGTAATGCAACAGTCGATTCTCCACTTTTCCCTGCAACAGCAGCACCACCCGGACGCCCCGGCCGGCCGCGTCCAGAAGGGCGTGACGAAAATTCAATCCTGGAAAAAAGAAGGCGTTGGCGATGACGATATCGGATTTTGCCCCTTCGATGGCCCGCAGGTAGGCGTCTTCGATGTCCCGGCGATGAAGGATGTTGTCCCGCGCCAGGAAAGCGGATCGCATCCGGCCGCGGGGTTCGATCAAAGGAGCGCGGTCGTCGCCGCGCCGATTCCGCCAATCCAGCAATCGGGTCCGGGCCACCCGGGACCAGACATGGCCGGCGGAATCGTAAATGTCTTCCACAAGCGGCCCTTCCACGCTGACGGCATAGTCGTAACGGGGTGATGTTTGACCGGATATTCCCATATCATCGACCATATTGATGCCGCCGACAAAGGCGATCTTCCGGTCCACCACCACGATTTTCCGGTGCAGACGCCGCAATCTCCGGCGGCGCAGCGTCCAGGGCGAAGTCTTGGGGCGAAATTTCAACACCATTGCGCCGGCGGCCTCGAGATTGTCGACCATGGATTTCGGCAAATGAAACGAGCCGTATCCATCGACCAGGACGTGCGTCTTGACGCCGCGCCGCGCCGCCCGCCCGAGCGCCCCCGCAATGCGTCTTCCAACGGCGTCGTTTTCAAGAATATAGGTTTCCAGGTAAATGTCATGGACGGCCCGGTCCAGGGCCGCTTCGACCGCAGGGAAAAATCCTTCGCCGTTTTGCAGGAGGGTGATTTGATTGCCCGGAACCATAAGAGGTCCCTCCTTTCCGGCGCCGCTCAGTTAGCCGCCGTCATGCCCATAGACGGCGGATCGGCCGCCGCCGCCCTTTTTCCGACGGCGGCCGCCAGCATTTGTCTCAGCTCCTCGCCTTGCACGCTTTCCTTTTGCGAAAGCAGCCGGGCCAGATCGTCAAGGACCGTTCGCCGTTCCGAAAGGATCCGGCGCACGCGCTGATGGGCTTCCTCCATGATCCGCGAAACCTCGTCGTCGATCTGGGCGGCTTTGGCTTCGCTGTATTGTTTGCCCGAAGAAAAGCCGTCCGGAGGAAACATCGGCCGGCGGGGGCGCTCGTAGCTCACCAGGCCCAGGGACTCGCTCATGCCGTATTCCGCGACCATGGCCCGGGCCATGTCGGAGGCCCGCTGGAGGTCGTTTTGCGCCCCGGTGGAGATTTCATCGAAGACCAGTTCCTCCGCCACCCGGCCGCCCAGAAATACCGCCAGCCGATCAGTCAGTTCCGAACGCGTCATCAAATAACGGTCCTCCGTGGGTTGCTGTTGGGTGTATCCGAGGGCGGCGATTCCCCGTGGAATAATGGAAATTTTATGGACGGGATCGGCGTGATCGACGCTTTCGGCCACGATGGCGTGTCCGGACTCATGGAAGGCGACGATTTCTTTCTCCATCGCGTTCATCACCCGGTTTTTTTTCTGAAGCCCCCCGACCACCCGGTCGATGGCTTCGTCGAAATCCGCCGGCCTGATGGTTTCCTTATCGTTTCGGGCCGCCAGCAACGCGGCTTCATTGATAATGTTGGCCAGGTCCGCGCCCACGAAGCCCGGGGTTCGGCCGGCGATCCCGCGCAGGTCGACTTCGGGTCCCAACGTCACATCCCGGGAATGGATTTTCAGGATGGCTTCCCGGCCGTTGATGTCCGGGCGGTCCACCAGCACCTGCCGGTCCAGGCGCCCCGGGCGCATCAGGGCCGGATCCAGGATTTCCGGCCGGTTGGTGGCGGCCATGAGAATGACGCCTTTATTGGTTTCAAAGCCGTCCATCTCCACGAGAAGCTGGTTTAAAGTTTGCTCCCGCTCGTCATGCCCGCCCATCACGTTCATCCCCCGGGCTTTGCCCAGGGCGTCCAGTTCATCGATGAAGATGATGCAGGGCGCCTGGGCCGCGGCCTGGGAAAAAAGGTCCCGCACCCGGGCCGCACCTACGCCGACGAACATTTCCACGAATTCCGATCCGCTGATGGAAAAAAAGGGGACTTTGGCCTCCCCGGCCACGGCCCGGGCCAGAAGGGTTTTCCCGGTTCCCGGCGGGCCTACCAGCAGCACCCCCTTGGGGATTCTGCCGCCCAGCTTTTGAAATTTCTCCGGCGTCTTGAGAAAGTCCACCACTTCCTCAAGCTCTTCCCTGGCCTCGTCGATTCCGGCCACATCGGCGAAAGAAACCTTGGTGTCGCTTTCCGCGAAAATCTTGGCCTTGCTCTTCCCAAACGACATGACGCCCGTCCCCGCCCCCATCTTATTCATGGCGAATCGCCAGATCAGGTAGAAAAAGCCGAGGGGCAGCACCCAGGAGAGGAGGGTGACCAGAAATTTGTTTTCATATCGGCCGGCATAACCGACATTGCGCTCGCTCAGGTCCTTGACCAGGTCGGGATCAGTCACCCGAACGGTGGTGAACGCTTTGTCGGGCGTTCCCGCCAGGATGCCTTTGATATTGTCGGGTCCGATGACCAGTTCGCCCGCGATCCCCTGATCGATGTATTGTTTGAATTGACTGTAGGAAATCGTCTCTGTTTTCGATGAAAACAACAACGGCCACAGATAAGAAAAAATGAGCGCGGCCAGGATGATGTGCCAAACCTTGAAACGGGCCTTGACCGGCGGCTCAGTCTTGTTTTTCTCATCGTTGATGCCGAAAAAGACGCGCAGCTTTTCACTTAGATTGCTGATCGGGTCTTTGTTGTCGTTGGACGCCATTTTGTTTCCCTTGCTCAAAGAATGTGCAGCTCGCATACCCGCCGGTAATGGTAGCCGTAGATGGCCAGGGTAACCGCCAGGGGAAGCAGTCTGGGCCGGCGCGCCAGGGTCCACGCCAACAGCCGCCAGTATTGGAACCGTTCCTTGCCCAGAACGCCCAGTCGCAAGCCGGCGCGCCAGAACGCGAGGATGCGCTGCCGATCTAAGGGCGCGGTCGCCGCCGGCGTTTTGAGATCCTTCAAAATGCGCCGGACCCGCTGGTAGTATTGGCGCGGCGAGTATATCTGTTCCATGATGGCGCGATACCCATCAACCAGTTTGTCCAGCCCCATGGCCGGGATGATGTTTGTGCGGCCGTCCACATTGTCGCCGGAAAACTCTTCGGATACGCGATGTTCCGATTCAAGGCGTTGAAACAATCGGGTCCCTGGTGGGGCCTGGAGCATGCCCACCATGGCCGTCACAATTCCGCTTTGCTGAATGAAGTCGATCTGGCGTTGAAAAATCGAGGGCGGATCACTGTCGAATCCCACGATGAAGCCGCCCATCACCTGAAGTCCGGACCGGTGAATCGTTTTGACGTCTTCGAGCAGATCCCTGTTGGCGTTGTGCGTCTTGCAGCATTCGGCGAGGCTGTCGGCATCCGGCGTTTCGATGCCGATAAAGACGGAATCGAATCCGGCCGCGGCCATCATGTCCATCAGTTCGGGGTCGTCGGCGAGGTTGATCGAGGCTTCCGTAAAAAAGACGCACCCTTTTTTGTCCTGGCGCCATTGGATCAGGGCCGGAAGCAATTGTTTTTTGAGGGCGCCTTTGTTCCCGATAAAATTGTCGTCCACGAAAAAAATATTGCCGCGCCAACCCGTCCGGTAAATCGCGTCCAGCTCGGCGATGATCTGCCGGGGCGTCTTGGTGCGCGGCGTGCGTCCGTAAAGCGCCGTGATGTTGCAGAACTCGCAGTTGAACGGGCATCCTCGGCTATATTGAATGTTCATGGAGGCGTAGCGCCGCGCGTCGATCAGGTCCCATAACGGGATCGGGCTCTGGTGGATGTCGGGATATCCGTCGGCGTTGTAGATTCTTTTCGGGCAACCATTGGCCAAATCCGCGATAAAGATCGGCAGCGTGACCTCGGCCTCGTCCAGAACCAGATGGTCCACCTGCTCGAAATCGTTGGGCCGCGCAGTGAAAAGCGGCCCGCCGGCGACGATTTTCAAGCCATTGGCCACGCACCGATCGATGACGGCGACCGCCGACTCGCGCTGAATCGCCATTGCGCTGATAAACGCCATGTCGGCCCATGCCAGATCGTCATCGCCGAGAGGCGCCGTGTTCAGGTCCACAAGATGTGTTTGAAATTGTTCCGGAAGCAATGCTGCGACCGTGAGCAGGCCAAGCGGCGGGAAGGCCGCTTTTTTTCCGATGAAAGGCAGCGCGTGGGAAAAAGACCAAAATGTATCGGGAAACTTGGGGTAAACAAGCAAAATGTTCATGCGGTAAGGCTCCTTTGGCCGCCAAGGGAAGATGGGTTTGATTGTTTATGATTCCTGATCGAATCAACGGCGTCCATTCCTTCTGAACGGGAAACCGTGAGAATCTGAATATCCGGCGGTTCGCATAAAAGCCCTTTGGCTCCCATCAAAACGCTGAACTGATGAGACGCGATATGATGGTCCAGGTCTTTGCGGGTTTCCCATTCCCCCATCAGGCTTAAACGGTTTTGGTCTTCGATGTCGCTAAAAACGCTGAAGCCCAGGCAACCCTTTTTCTTTGCCGTCGGTTCGATCATGGGCAGAAGGGTTTGCATGATTTCCAGTTGCTTTTCCGGGATGACGTTCATGGTGATTTTAAAGACGATCATTATGGCAACCTCGCTGAGACACCGACCTTGTCCATTAGCTCATGACTTCGAGCAGTGTTCGTTTTTGTCTTGGCTGAAAGCCTCCCCCAGGAAGAAAATGGGAGGTTTTATACGTCATGGTAAAAGCAAACTTCATGCCAAATACTGACAATGAAATTTTTCTATCGTATCATTCTGAATTATATAGATAAAAGTCTTGAAGGGCGATCAGGGGGCGCAATCGTTATCCGTGGATATCGGGGTTATATTTGACCAGCGGTCGTATATGACCTTTTGAAGGCGTTTCGGCGGGGGGTGGAAAACGGGAAGTAAAGACGGCGGCTAAACGGAAAGCTTTTCCCATTTGAGAAGCTGAGCCACGATCATTCCGACAATAAACCCGGCCGCCGGATTCGACGCCAACAGGCCCATCGCGTTGAGACCATTTAACAACACCATGGCGATGGCAGCTGGTTGCGCCTGTTGATCTCCGGCGTTCGCGCATGGCGGGGGTAATTCCTGCTTATCCCTACCTCACCGCCGGAAAGCGAACTCTTGTGGCACGCAGGGGCGCGTTCACCGGTGCGGTCCGGGACAATCCCGGCCATATCGCGCCCGCCCGCCGCCTTGCATTTTGCAAGGCGGCCCCGTTCCGGCCTTTCAAAATTCAAGACCAAAGCAATCTCCTCTTTTTTACATCGTCAACAATTCAATAGGTTAGGCTTTGGCATACCTGTTGCTAAACTGTTTGCGGGTATTGACGCATACCGAAAGGAGGGCTGCGATCCATGACGCTGAAACAGAAATTGTTGATCGGATACGGGGTGGTGTTCGTTCTCATGGGGTTGGTGGTGGCCTGGGCCGTGGCGAATCTCGTTTCCCTGGGCAAGGCCACCGACGCCATTTTGAGCGAAAACTACCGGTCGATTCTGGCCGCCGAGAACATGGTGGACGCCCTGGAGCGCCAGGACAGCGGCATTCTGCTGATGTTTCTCGGCGACACCGAAAAGGGCGTCGCCCAGTTCCGGGAAAACGAGGCGGTGTTCCTGGAATGGCTGGCCCGGGCCAAGGACAACATCACCATCGACGGCGAGGCCGCGGTGGTTCAATCCATTGAAACGGCTTACGCGGAATACCGGCGGATGTTCTCCTCCCTGACGGACCTGGGCCGGGGCCTGGTCGAACCCACCCTGGCCACGTACCAGCAGCAGGTTCACGCCCTGTTTTTCAGCGTCCGGGATGTTTGCGTCCGGCTCCGGAACCTCAACGAAAAGACCATGTACGCCGCCAGCCTGGCGGCGGGGCGGGTGGCCAGCCGGGCCATCCTGTCCACGGTGCTGGTGGCGGCGGCGGCCCTGCTCGTGGCCTTGATTTTCAGTTGGCTGCTGGCGGAGCGAATCGTCCGGCCCATCCGGAGCTTCATGGCGGCTTCCCGGAAAATCTCGGAGGGGGATTACGCCGTGGAAGTGCCGGTGGAAACAACGGACGAACTGGGGCGTCTGGCCGGGGAATTCAACCGGATGTCCGCCCAGCTCGCCCGATACCATGAAATCAATATCGAACAGGTCATCGCGGAAAAGGACAAAGGGGAGGCGATCCTCTCCAGCATCGAGGACGGACTGGTGGTGTTCGATTCGTCACTGCGGATCACGGCCCTGAATCCCGCCGCGCGGCGAATCCTGGGCATGGGGTTCGCCGATCCATCGGCGTTGTCGTGCGCCGATGTGATTCCGGCCGATTCCGTTTGCGATTTGATCCGTCAAACCGTCGACGCCGGCGCCCCGCCCGATCTTCCCGATGAGGAGCAGATTGTCTCGTTTCCCAAGGGAGAAGGGGCCAGTCACTATCTTTTTTCCATCACCGCCATCCGCGGCAGCCGGGACCATCGGCTGTCGGGGGTCGTGCTGCTGCTCCGGGACGTCACCCGCCTCAAGGAGGTGGAGCGGCTCAAAAACGAATTCGTCATGGCCGCCTCCCATGAGTTGCGCACCCCCCTGACCAGCCTGGGCATGAGCGTCGATCTGCTTCTGGAGCACGCGGCGGCCGGTCTGTCCAAAAACGACCGGGAACTGCTGCACGCCGCCCACGACGAGGTGCGGCGGATGAAGGCCCTGGTCAACGATCTGCTGGACCTGTCCAAGATCGAGGCCGGACACATCGACCTGGAATTCGAGCGCGTGCCGGTCAGGACCCTGTTCGACCACGCCGAAAACCTGTTCAGGCCCCAGGCGGACCGGAAAGGGGTGCGGCTCGAAGCGTCGCTGGACGAGGCCCTGCCCGCCATCCGGGCCGACGCCAATAAAATCGTCTGGGTGCTGAGCAACCTGATTTCCAATGCCCTGCGCTACGTCGACCGGGACGGCCGCATCGGGCTTTCGGCCCGGGGGATGGGGTCGTTCGTCCACCTGTCCGTTACGGACGACGGACCGGGCATTCCGACAGAATATCAATCGCGGATTTTCGACAAACTCGTCCAGATTAAAGGCCGGGAACCGGGCGGGTCCGGCCTGGGCCTTGCGATTTGCAAGGAGATCGTCCGGGCCCACGGCGGCGCCATCTGGGTGGAATCTCAGCCCGGCGAAGGCAGCGCATTTACCTTCACCTTGCCGGCCTTATGAGTTGGAAAATAATGATTGAGGCAATCCTCGACCGAAACCCCTCCCCCCGGCCCCCTCCCCTGGGAGGAGAGGGGGAGGTCGATTGTTCAACGCTTTAGCTATCGTTCAGGCGTTCACTCATCAACCTCCCCCCTTCCCTCTCAGGGAAGGGGGGCCGGGGGGGTTAGGTCTTTAGAAGGTCTCATTTTTTTACTTGACAAGCGCCCCAACGCCTTTTATTGTGAATTATGATTCACAATTAACCCAAAATACCCCAAAATACCCCTGAATAGGATACCCCCTGAAGATGAGAGCCCAAAA
>JAABTM010000486.1 GCA_011389855.1 Desulfobacteraceae bacterium | reverse complement strand
GGGCCGAGACAAAATCGGCCAAACGGGCCGGGTCGGTCAATAGAGTCGTCGTCTCCTCTCCCCGGCCGCCGCCCAGGGCCGCCATCCGGCCCAGCAGGTCCCGGCCGCCGTCGGCGTCGCCCTCGTCGTTTTCCGTTGCCACAAACACCGTGTGAAGTACGATATTTGATCCGTATTTTTCCTTGAGCCGGCGGAATTCGGCCGCCGGACCTCTCACGCCGCTGTCCGGATCCACATCTTCTTCCTCGCTGACGCGCCGGTCCCGGTCCAGGTTGTAAAAGCTTTCCCGGCCGTCGGAGATCAGCACCAGGACGATTTGACCGTTCCGGGCCGGCAACTCGTTGTCGTCCAGTTGCCGCAACATGTCGGCCAGCGGGGTCCGGCGGTTGAATCGCTGGTAATCGACGAAAAAATCCTCCCGGACACGTTCGCGAACTTCCGCTGGATCATGATCCCCGATTTCCAGGAACGGGACGTATCGCTCTTGATGGCCGGCCAGATAACGCCATCGGTAAATCCCGAATTCGCAGTCGGCCGGGTCGAAAACCTCATGGATGGCCAGGAGCGTTTTTTTCAGGGCCGCCGCCTTGGTTTCGTCCGCCGCCGACCCCTCGTAGGGCGCGACATGATCCTGCATTGAGCCGGACACGTCCGCGAGAAAAAGAACCGGCGAACCCGCCATGGCCGAGGACGCCAGAAAAGCAACGGCCATCAGAACCGCCATCGGCGTTCCCATCCATCTGAAACACATTTTCTTCATGCTTTCCTCCTAGCCTGACAACGATCATTTGAAGATTATGGATGGACGCCGGCTGAACAGCCGGCCGGCGTCTCCGAAACACAGATCATCCGCGCCGACGCATTCGGATCAGCGCCAGGATTGGCGGCCACAGGAAAAGCCACCCAATACGAACAACGGCGGACAACGAATCGCCGTTGCCGCCGGACGCCCCGATGAAACATCCGCCGCCTCCGGCCCCACCGTCGTCGTCCGCCAAGGCGGCCTCCGGTCCCGGAGCGCCGGCGCGCTTGAAGATGAACGGCCCCACCGCCGCGGGCGTGGAGTCGGCCCGCAGGTCAATCAAAGCGCTGTTGGTCCCCGCCGCGCTGACATAACCATATAGAAGGCCGCCCGGCTGGAAATTATCCGGGGCGATTCGGATGACATAAGTTCCGGCGCACAGCTTGTCGAAGGCATAATACCCGTCCTCGATGCACTGCTCGCCGACGTCCGTTCCAGGCTTTCCACCGTCTTGGACTTCGGTGTCGGGTTTCGTGACGGTTGGCGCGAAGGTTACGGGCACATCCCCCAGCGAATAAGCGCCATTGCGGTCGCTGTCCACGAAAAGTTCCACTTTCACGCCGTTGACGCCCTTCACGCGTTCTTGAATATCTTTGGGAACAATTTTCGACGCTCCCGGTTTCGGACTTGGATCAGGCACATCGCAGAGGCACTCGAAACACGGGTCGATCTGAACGAGACCGGATACATTCAGACGACAATCGGGGGCGGACCATACGCTTTCGTCGTCCGGAAACGCCGATGTGCGCGGGTCGTCGGTGACGACCGGAGAAGGATTTGCCAATTCATCGGGATCGATGACGCCGTTGCCGTTCTCGTCCCAGTATCCCCTTCCCTGGTTTTCGACCCGGTTGATGTCCTCCGGCACGTTGGTGTCGTACCAGATATCGACCGATTCACCGGCCGGAATAGCCCCTTCCCACACGATGACGCCGTTGATATGCGCCGGGAAGCCGGTATCGGCGAAAGTTGCGTCAACGCTGCCTTCCACATAGGTCACGCCTTCCGGCACATCGTCTTCAACGCGCACAAGCAAGGCGTCTTCGTTTTTATCGTTGATCCAGGTCATGGTCCAGCGGACGACGGCGCCGTCGCCTTCTCCGATCTTCAACGCGCTCGGCGGGTCAAACGCCGTGGGATCGTACACCACCACGACCGCGGTCGCGTCGTCTTCCACAATGGTGACCGGGTCGTCGCTGGGTTCGTCGTTTTCACCGGGCGCCGGCCACTCCGCGGTGGCCTGGTTCGACAGGATCGCGCCATTGTCCACTTCCGCTGACACCCGCGCTCTGAACCTGATCACCGCCGACGCGCCCGGCCCCAGGTCTTCCACAAACGCCTCGACCTGTCCGGCGTCGGATGCCACCGTCCATCCCGGCGCCTGTCCGTTTTCAAAATAAGCCGACCCCGGAAGGAGCGAAAGTTCGTCTGTCCGAGCGACGTCATCCGTCACGATTACGTCCGTAGCCGCCGTTCCTGTGTTGACGACGGTCAGAACGTATTCCATGATGTCGCCCGGATTGACGGGGTTAAGGTCGATCACTGATTTGTAGACTTCAACTGCCGGTTCGTCGCTGGCGACGACCGTCTTCACGGGGGTGGTCAAGACGGGTAAGGGGGCGATGCCGCCGTTCCGGGTGATCGCGCCCTGGTTGACCAGCACCGCGTTGGGCGGCGCATCGCCGTCCACGGCAGCCTGGAACCAGATCGTGGCGGTGCTTCCCGCCTCCAGCGTATCGATGACGACGCTGAGAGGCGGTCCCTCGTCGATAACGCCCATATCCGTCGTCAGACTGCCGGCGACAAACGTCGTATAGAGCGGCGCCGAATCCGTGAACACCACGTTCCGGGCCGTTCCCGGCCCGTTGTTCGTCAGCAGCACAGTGTATTCGATGGTTTCACCAGGCTGGACGACATCCGGCCCGGACGGCGTTGCTGCTTTTTTGGCCGTCAGATTCGCATCGTCGATTACGTCGGCCACCGGTCCAATGACCGTCGGGTCGTTCAGGGCCGTGGTGCCCGGAAAATCCGTGGGCTCGTGATAAGCGCCCCCGACGATGTCTTCGTAATCGACCGCGCCCTGGTTGGCCAGCCATTTTCCGGCCGACGTATCGTCGTCGATCTGGACGTAGTAGGTGATCACGGCGCCTTCACCGGCCGGAATCGCGCCCAGATCCACTTT
>JAABTM010000191.1 GCA_011389855.1 Desulfobacteraceae bacterium | reverse complement strand
GCGGACACGGGCGAGGGCATCCCGGAGGACCGCATCTCGAAGATCTTCGATCCGTTTTTCACGACCAAGGACGTGGGCCGCGGCTCGGGTCTGGGGCTGTCCGTCACCCACGGCATCATCGATCAGCACGGCGGGCGGATCGCGGTGGACAGCGAACCGGGCAAAGGGACCTGTTTCACGGTCTCCCTGCCGCTGGGAAAGGAGCCGGATGACGACGATGGATAAAGACGTGGTGCTGATCGTCGAGGACGAGGACATCGCCCGGAAAAACCTGGCCCATATCCTGAAAAAGGAGGGCTGCGACGTCGTGGCCGCCAGGGGCGGCGTCGAGGCCCTGTCCCAGCTCAAATCCCGGGTCTTCGACCTGGTGATCACCGACCTTAAAATGGAGAAGGTGGATGGCATGGCGGTGCTCGAGCGCTCCAAGGCCCTCCATCCCAACACCGAGGTGGTGATGATCACCGGCTACGCCACGGTGGACACGGCCGTGGACGCCATGAAGGCCGGCGCCTACTCCTACATCGCCAAGCCGTACAAGATCGACGAGGTGAAGCGGATCGCGCGGGAGGCCCTGCTCAAGCGGCGCCTCTGCCTGGAAAACCGCGAACTGAAGGCCGCGGTGCGGCGGCTCCGGAAGGCGTCGCCCATCATCGGCCGGAGCGCGGCCATGAAATCGGTCCTGGAAACGGTGACGCAGATCGCGCCGTCGGACATCAACGTCATGATCATGGGCGAAAGCGGCACCGGCAAAGAGCTGGTGGCCCGGGCCATCCACGACCTGAGCGGCCGGGCCGACGGCCGGTTCGTGGCCTTCAACTGCGGCTCCTTCACCGAAGAGCTGATGGCCAACGAGCTGTTCGGCCATGAAAAAGACGCCTACACGGGCGCGACCCGCCAGAAGCGGGGGCTCATCGAGGCGGCGGACGGCGGCACGGTCTTCCTGGACGAGGTGGGGGACATGCCGCTCTCCATGCAGGTGAAGCTGCTGCGGGTCATCCAGGAAAAAGAGATCATGCGGGTGGGCGGCACGACGCCGACGCCGGTGGATGTCCGCTTCATCGCCGCCACCCACCGCGACCTGTCCCGGGACATCGAAAAAGGCCGCTTCCGGCAGGACCTTTTTTACCGCCTCAACGTCATCGTGATCCAGCTCCCGCCCCTGGCGGAGCGGAACGGCGACGTGCTGCTGCTGGCCCACCATTTCCTGTCGCAGAAAAGCCGGGAGATGAACAAGGAGATCAGGGAGATCGACCGGGAGGCCGCCGACCTGCTCGCCGCCTATTCCTGGCCGGGCAACGTCCGGGAGCTGGAAAACGTCGTCGAACGGGCCGCGGCCCTGGAAAACGGCGCGTCCCTCACGGCCGACGACCTGCCGGAGTGCCTGAAAAACGCCTCCATCGAAACCTACCGTCACCGGTCTTCCGAGATCCCCACCCTGGTGGAGCAGGAGAAACGCTACATCCAGTGGGTGCTGGAAAAGACCGGCTGGAACAAAACCCAGGCCGCCAAAATCATGGACATCGATCGGGTGTCGTTATGGCGGAAGATGAAGCGGTTGGGGTTGGATTGAGCGACAAAACCGGGCGCCTTCGGCCACGGCGTGATCCGGGACGTACACGGCGCTCAAAGTATTCGGAAACCTCGCAGGTCTTCGCTGGTTTAACCTCAATTCAAATCAGGTATTCCCGAACCCAGACCTACGAGGTTTTGGAAACCTCGCAGGTCTTCGCTGGTTTAACTTCAATCCAAATCAGGTGTTCCCGAACCCAGACCTGCGAGGTTTTGGAAACCTCGTAGGTCTTCGCTGGTTTAACTTCAATCCAAATCGGGTGTTCCCGAACCCAGACCTGCGAGGTTTTGGAAACCTCGTAGGTCTTCGCTGGTTTAATCTCGATCCAAATCAGGTATTTCCGAACCCAGACCTACGAGGTTTCGGAAACCTCGCAGGTCTTCGTCCATCTGATTCGGAGGCTATGGTTATGGTTTTGGCCAGGATGCGCGGGATTTTGTCAGAGTTCGTCGCCTTCCAATGGTTTCCTGTCCGCCACTTTATTCAAAATCGCTTCCATATCCTCGATATTGGCTCTATCCGCCCTTTTCTTGAGATAATCTTCGGTCATTAGCGCAGAAATTTTTTCGGTGATCGCAGAAGAAATGAGTTGGTTGATGGATACGCCTTCCGCCTTTGCGATGTCTCGAATGTGGCGGTGGATCGATTCCGGCAATCTTAAGCTCAATGCTCCCATTCTATCTCCTCCAGCAAACGTCTCGGAGAAATAATTTTGATGCCAAACTGTTCGACGCCATCAAAATCCCTGACGTTGAATGTGGTTATGGTTTTGACTCGATTGCTTTGTCAAGGCATTTAGGGCTGATCTTATTGCCGTCTTAGACCGCCTATAAGGGACCATCACACCTTGAAACTCTCACTCACCCCCGCAAACCGCTTCCGCAACTTCGGCTTTTCGATCTTGCCCGTAGGATTCCGGGGCACCTCGTCAAATATGATCTTCCGGGGCCGCTTGTACCGGGCCAACCCCTGGCAGAAATCATCCACCTCTTCCTTGGACAGCGTCTGGCCGGGCTTCACCTGGATAACGGCCGTGGCGATCTCCCCCAGTCGCTGACTGGGCAGGCCGATGACGGCCACGTCCTGGATCTTGGGGTGATCCTGTAGGAAATCCTCGATCTCCACCGGGAAGATGTTTTCGCCGCCGGTGATGATCACGTCTTTTTTGCGGTCCACCAGCCAGATGAAACCGTCTTCGTCCTGGCGGGCGATGTCGCCGGTCCGGAGCCAGCCGCCGTCCACCAGGGCTGCCGCCGTGGCTTTGGGGTTTTTGTAATATTCCTTCATGACGCCGGCGCCCTTGACCAGCAGTTCGCCGGGATCGCCGGGGTTCACCGGCGACAGGTCCTCGTTCACGATTCGGGTTTCCCAGTCGAAGCCGGGCAGGCCGATGGCGCCGACCTTATGGCTGTTCTCCATGCCGAGATGAACACATCCCGGCCCGGTGCATTCCGTGAGCCCGTAATTGGTGTCGTACTGGTGATGGGGGAAGATTTTTTGCCACTCCCGCACCAGGCTCCGGGGCACGGGCTGGGCGCCGATGTGCATGAGCCGCCACTGATCCAGCTTGTAGTTTTTCAGCTTGATTTCGCCGCTTTCGATGGCCAGGAGGATGTCCATGGCCCAGGGGACCAGGAGCCAGACGATGGTCACGTTCTCTTCGGAGACGGCTTCGATGATCCACCGGGGCTGAATCCCCTTCAGGATGACCGCTTTGGCCCCCACGATGAAATTCCCGAACCAGTGCATCTTGGCCCCGGTGTGGTACAGCGGCGGGATGCACAGGAAGGTGTCGTCCCGGGTCTGGCGGTGGTGGCTGCTTTCGCAGATGCAGGCCGCTTCCAGGTTCCGATGGGTCAATTTCACCGCCTTGGGATCGCCCGTCGTGCCGGAGGTGAAATAAAGGGCAGCGTCGTCCAGGATGCTCAGGTCCACCGCCGGATCATCCGGCGTACCCGATTCGAGAAACGTCCTGTAGCCGACGGCGTAATCGGGCCGCTTTTCCTCCGGCCCCACGAAAACATAGGTTTCGACGGTAGCGTCGATTTCCTTCTTGATCTCGTCCACCCGTTCGATGAATTCCTCGCCGAAGATGAAAGCCCTGGCTTCGGCGGTGGTGGTGCAGTAGGCGATGCCTTTGGCCAGGAAGCGGAAATTGAGCGGGACCGCCAGGGCGCCGGTCCGCAAGATGCCGAAATAGACGGGGAGCCACTCGATGCAGTTCATCATGAGATGGACCACCGCATCGCCCTTGCGGATGCCCCTGGCCATCAGGGCCTGGGCCACGCGGTTGGCCTGTTCGTCGAATTCCCCCCACGCCATCTCGACCCGCCGGTTCAGCTCGGGGACCCGCTCGATGAGCGCCGTCTCCTTGCCGAACCGGCGTCCGTTCCTGGCCAGAATCTCGGTAATGATCATGCTGTATGTCCTCTAAATCGTTTTCAGTCCGCACAAATGATTCTGATCCGCAAAGACCGCGCCCTCTTTTTCCAGCAGCTCGATGGCCCGGTCCATGTCGTCGAATTTGAAGATCATGATGGTGCAGGCGCCCGGCGCCATGAAGGAGTACATGTACTCGATGTTGATGCCCGAGCCGGTGAGGGAGGCCAGGATCCGGTGCATCCCGCCGGGGTTGTCGGCCACCTCCACGGCGACCACTTCCGCGGCGCTGCTGGTGAGACCCTGCCGTTTGAGGATGTCCCGGGCCTTCCGGGCGTCGGGAACGATCATCCGCATGACGCCGAAGTCGGAAACGTCCGACAGGGCCAGCGTGATGATCCGGATGCCGGCCTCGGCGAGGATGGCCGTGGCTTCCGCCAGACTGCCCGCCTTGTTCTCGAGATAGACGGAGACCTGTTCGATTTTCATGCCCGTTCCTCCTGTCGTTCGAAGTTGGGTCTTTGATATTGTAAGAGGTTCGGGCCGGGGAGGGTCGTCCCGGGTCCGAACCGAAGGGGATGGTAAGTAGTTGGACAAAAGTTTTTCTATTAAAGACCTCCGAGGTTTTGGAAACCTCGTTGGTCTAATGCCGGAAAACTTATGGCGAGGAACTTATGGCGAATTTTGCAGGTGATTTCAACAGTTGATTTGAATATTGCCTCCACCCACCCCCTGTGCTATGACGTACTTCTTCGCCCCGGAACAGGTCCGGCGCGGGACAAGCGGGACTGATCTTTGCACAGGAGGAAACAAAATGAAACGACTCTCGCTGATCGGAATGATTGGGTTGGTACTGGTATTGGTTTTTGCAATGACGTCGTATGCCGACAGCCGCTACAAGAGTTCGACATGGCCGAGCCGGCTGGAAAACGGGGCGCTCAAGGTTCGGGGACCGGGGTACGGGTCCTGGGGAACCGGGTGGGTCACCGTGGCCACGGGCGTCTCCGGATACCAGGAGATCGGCACCTCCAAGGGGCCGGTGCTGGTTTACCAGAAGGGCAACCAGTGGAGCGCCGTCATGCTCGATTTCAACACCGGTCAAAAGTCCAACAGCCGGAATTTCAGCGCGGCCACGTCCATTTTCCGGGGCGGCCCCTACGGCGCTATTTTGAAATCGGGCAATCAGTGCTATGATTTTAGCTGGAACCAGCTCAAGGCCGCTCCCTGCAAATAGCGCATCGTTTTTTTTAGCCATTTTTCCCGAGACATCGGGGAAAATCCCCCCGCGCCCCCCTTTACCCAAAGGGGGGCTTTTCTCCATCTTTCAATTTGACAATTTCACGTACATAAGGTGAATTGCTGGAATAATTAGACCTCCGAGGTTTCCAAAACCTCGGAGGTCTTTAATGGACAGCCATCACCCATCGGCCTCCCGGCCCCGCCATCGCCCGATGGCCTTTTCGACATAGGGCTGAACATGGGCCGCCACCTTCCGGTAGCCGTCGGCGTTGGGGTGGATGCCGTCATCCCGGTTCAGGGCCGGGTCGCCGGCCACGCCTTCCAGGATGAAGGGTATGAAGATCACGTCGAAGTCCGCCGCCAGGGTCTGGTAGACGTCTTCGAAGGCTTGGATGTAGTCTTCCCCGAGGTTTTTGACCATCTTCATGCCGGCCAGCACCACAACCACGTCGCGTTTCCGGAGGATGCGGATGATGGCCGCGATGTTCTTTTTGACGGCCTCGGGCTCCACGCCCCGGAAACCGTCGTTGGCGCCGGTTTCGAGGATGAGGATGTCGGGCTTCAGCCGCAGGATCCATTCGGCCCGGGACAGGGCCCCGGCGCTGGTTTCGCCGCTGATTCCGGCGTTGATCACCTTGACGGGGTAGCCCGCTTTTTGGAGGTTTTGCTCCAGCACGGCCGGGTAGGCGCGTTCTTCGGGGACGCCGAGGCCTTCGGTGAGGCTGTCGCCCATGGCGACGATGGTGATGGGCGGGTCGGGGTCCGTGCTCAGGGCCGGGGCGGCCGAAACGGCCAGAACGGCCAGGGTGATGAACAAAACCGTGCGACTTCTGAATGTCATGGCTCTACTCCTCCGTCTGTTCCCTTAAGAAAATCACGGGACGTTGTTTTAAGATGGACAGGGACGCCGACAGTCCCACGGCGACGACCAGCAGGACGGTGGCGGCCCCCATGAGCAGGCTGGCGCCGGGATAGGGCCGGTAGGCGATGTCGAGGACCCGGACGCTGATGATCCAGGCCCCGGTCTGGGAGATGGCCAGGGCCAGGGCCGCGCTGATGAGGCCGATGATCAGGTTTTCCAGGGTGAAGACCGTCAGCACGAACCGGCTTTTGGCGCCCAGCACCTTGAAGTAGACCGCCTCCTGGGTCCGGGCGAACCGGGTGGCCAGCACCGAGCTGACGATGATGAGCACCCCGGCCAGCAGGCTGAACAGGGTGAAAAACCGGACCACCACCGAGAGCCGGTGGACGATGTCCGCGAAATCGGCGATGGCCTGGGTCACGTCGATGGCGGTGATGTTGGGAAACCGGTCGGCGATCCGGTTCTGGGTTTCGCCGATTTTGTCTTTGGGAACCCGGACGGCCGTGAAGATGGACTGGGGCGCGTGTTTCAGCAGGGAGTCTTCGGGGAAGACGAAATAGAAAAACGGTTTGATGGACTCTTTGGTCCGGGTGCGGATGGACGATACCGCGGCCGTCACGGGTACGCCCTGGATGTTGAATTCGAGGCGATCGCCGATGGCCATGGGCCGCATGTCGACCACCGTGTCCAGCACCGACACCTGGAGGCCGTCGATGTCGTCCCGGAACAGGCTGTTCCCCTCCAGCATGGACTCGTCGTCCAGCAGGTAATCCCGGTAGGTGAGGTTGAAGGTGCGGGCCAGGTTGTCCCGCCGCCGTTTCCGCTCCCGTTCCCGGTCGATTTTTTCGTCGTTGACGGACAGGAGGCGCGACCGGATCACGGGGTAATACCGGGGCGCGGTCCCCAGGAGTTCCGAAACCCCGGCGGTCTGGTCGGGCTGGATGTCGATGAAAAAGAGGTTGGGCGCGTCGGCCGGGTAGGAGCGGACAAAGGCGGCGTCGAGGTTTTTTTCCACCAGAAAGATGGAAAAGAGCACCGCCAGGGCCGCGCCCAGGGTGACAATGGTGGCCCGGGTGGCGTTGCCGGGCCGGAACAGCCCCCGGAGGGCCTGGCGCGGGGCCAGGGCGCGCAGGGGCAGCCGGCGCAGTCCGGCCAGGATGGCGGCCGCCGCCAGCGCGGTGAGGAGGATGAGGCCGGAGATCCCCAGGACGAACCATATCCCGATCCTGGGGTCCTCCAGTTGCCACAGGACCATGGCCGTGAAAAAGAGGAACAGGGCCGCGGCGGCCAGGTAGAAGGGGAGCCCCCGGCGGCGTCCGGCGGACTCCTTCCGGAAAACGGCGCCGGGCTTGATCTCCCGGAGGCGATGGAGGGGCAGGAAGGCGAACAGGGCCACGGCCATCACGCCGAGAACGAGGCCCTCCAGCATCGCGCGAAAGGACAGGGTCAGAGGAAGGTCGTCCGGCAGCAGCCCGCCGAACAGCGTGGGCATGGCCCACTGGAGAGCGAATCCCAGAACCAGCCCGAGGACCGTGCCGATGGCGCCCAGAATCCCCACCACGGCGATGTAGTGGCCGATGACGAACCGGCCCGTGCCGCCCATGGCCTTGACCGCGGCGATGGTCCGTTCCTTCTCCTTGAGCAGGGCGGTCAGGGCGCTCTGGATGCCGATGCCCGACAGGAGCAGGGTGAAGATGCCGATCAGCGCCAGGAAGAAGAGGAAATTGTCGAAAAACCCCTTGATCCGGGACCGGGCGGTCCGATAGGTCTCCACCCGCTCCTGGCCGGGGACGGCGACGGACCGGAGGCGGTCGGCCATGCGCTCCAGGTCGGTCCCCTCCGGCGTCTTGAGAAGCAGGTAGTGGCGGACACGGCTGCCCCGCTTGAGCAAGTCGAGCTTGTCCAAGTCGGACATGGCCACGAAGACCCGGGGGCCGAAGGAGAGGAAGCTGACGGGCCGGTCCGGCTCGTGGACCACCACATCCCGGATGGTCAGGGTCGCCTCGCCCACCTTGAGGGGATCGCCGACGGAGAGCCCCATCCGGTCCAGCAGGGGGCGCTCCACGACTGCGGCGCCGGGGGTGAGGACGGACTGGAAGTCGCGGCCCGAGGCCAGGGTCACCCGGCCGTAGAAGGGATAAGCGGGGCCGGCGATTTTGATGTCCGCCAGCAGGGAGTCGTCGCCCATCCCGGAGCGGACCACGGAATAGAATTCGTAGATCCGGACGGTTTGGGCCTTGCCTGATCTTTCGAGATCGGCGGCGGCGTCCAGCAGGGGTCTGGAGAGGGGCGTGTGGGCGTGGAGGATGATGTCTCCGGAATGGAGGGTCCGGGCGTCCCGCAGCAGGGACCGGGAGATGCTGTCCCCGAACCCGTTGACGGCCACCAGCGTGACGATGGACAGCGTCACGCAGAGCACGAAGACCGCGGCCTGGTTTCCCGACCGGGTCAACTGCCGGAAGATGAACCGGCTATGCGGCATGGCGCTGCTCCCCGGTGATGCGGCCGTCCGTCAGGGTGATGGTCCGGTCGGCCGTGGCGGCGATCTCCGGGCTGTGGGTGACCATCACCAGGGTGGCGCCGCGCTCTTCCCGCAGATCCAGCATCAGCTTGAGGATGGCCGCGCTGTTCTCGGAATCGAGGTTCCCCGTGGGCTCGTCGGCGAAGATGATCCGCGGGTCGTTGATGAGGGCCCGGCAAAGCGCCACCCGCTGCTTTTCTCCGCCGGAGAGTTGGTGGGGGAAGTTGTCCCGCCGGTCGGAAAGCCCCACCCGTTCCATGAGGGAGGCGGCCTTTTTGGGGGCGTCGGGGTCCTTTCTCAGCTCGGCGGGAAACATGACGTTCTCCAGGGCGTTGAGGGACGGAACCAGATGGAAGGACTGGAACACGAACCCCATGGTCTCGTTCCGGAACGGGGCCAGTTCATCCTCGCTCAGGTGGGTGATGTCGGTCCCCTCGATCCAAACGCTGCCGGCGGTGGGCCGGTCCAGGCCGGAGAGCAGAGTCAACAACGTCGTCTTCCCGCTGCCGCTGGCCCCCGCCACCACCAGGAACTCCCCGGCGGACACCGAAAAAGAAACATCGCCGAGCACCGGAATTTGGCGGTCGCCGATGGCATAGGTTTTGGTCAGGTTTTGGGCTTCAAGTACGGTCATTGGCGCTCCCAGTTTTGGGTTTCGGCGTCGAAAAATGAAATAAAACGGAAGATAAGGGGTTTTTGGGGGTTGTAAATGGGGGCGGTGTCTCTATTGATTTTGATCTGCATCAAGGGTGAGTGTGTGCAGTTCGATGAATCTTAGATTACCTGCTCAGGGTATATGGTGCGAACTTATGAACTTTTCGAAGGTATGGGGCGTCTCTCTGCGCCACAAATATAAGATTTTGATCTTAATCTAAAATCCAACATAGAATCTCAAAAACAGTGTCTGTGAGAGTGCCTCCCATTATCTTATCAACTTCTACTCGATCGTCTGATTCGATTATTATCTGCCCACACTAGTGTCCGGTTAAGAATCGAATAATTTCAATTGGATATGGTTGTTGCCACTTTCGTTTTTGTAGGTAGACATTGTAAGTAGCTGTAAAAGCGGAAATTTTTCGAATAGGGTCAAGCTTAGGAGCTGTAAAATTGTGTAGAGGCTCAGCTCGACGCTCATACGCTTTTTTTAAGATAGCGACCAGAACATATACGGAAACTGATCGAAAAATGTGAAAGAGCGAACGCGATAGTTGCCTTGACGCCTTTGAATACAACGACGGAACTGGCGTTTGGGCAAAAAGTCCACGATTTGGGAGAATACCGTGTTTCCTTTGTTCAAGACCGCGCTCCTTTCACATTGAATTATTAGTCGATACCTGAAATGTAGGGCATAAATAAGGTGATTTCAATTTCAATTTCAAATCGCGGACATCAATAAATCGTATATTTATTTCAAAATAACAGATTGTTACATAAATCTATAACTATATTAACCGGACACTACTGCGGAGGAATGTATCTGTATCCATCCCATTTTGCTTTTCGAAGCAGGCAAGGCGTTTTTTGCAGGCCGCCAGCTTTTCGTGGGCACTCGATTCACCGATTTCGATGCAATTTTGGGTGTTTTTTGAGCCATTCTGTTCTTTGTAATTGAATCCGTCTCTTGGCATGGTCATTTCAAACTCAGCGCTATTGTTTCGTAATGGTTTCGGGGAATATAGCACACTATCCGCATGTCTCCAAGTAGTGCGTGAGCCTTCAATATTGTGGGGCAGAGAA